>CAZFUK010000054.1:11826-15445 GCA_964522005.1 uncultured Anaerolineales bacterium
GCCGTGCTCGTGGTGGACCAACCGCCGCTAAAGTTGTTCCCCCGGTACACCGCTCCGCCCGGCGCGGTCACTTCCAGGTCCAGGTCGTTGACCAGGTTCTTGGTGGCCGAGGTCGTGGAGGCGTAGTCGCTCCAGACCAGGGTGATCTTGAGCGCGCCGACCGTCCCCACGTTCGCTGTGTAGGTCGCGGTCGCGCCCGTGCCCAGGCTCACCGTGCCGTCCCGGAACTGGGCCGTGCCGGCCGTCGCCTTGTCCAGGTTCACCCGGCCCCACCCCTCGTGGACGTTGGGGATGGGGTAGTCGTTATCGTTGACGCCGTCATTGTTCTCATCCAGCAAGTCCACCGCCGAGTTGATGAGGGTGGCCTTAACTAGCGCCGCACTGGCCGAGACGCTGCGCCCCCTCTGGTAGTAATCGCGGACGACCGCCGCCGCCCCCGCCACCAGCGGGTTCGACATGGACGTGCCGCCCATGTACTTGTACAGGCTGTTGAGGGGCATGCCGTAGCCATCCCACTGGTACGCGCCATTCTGAGGGTTGACCGGGTCGCCGTAGCCCTCCTGGTACAGGGGCGCGTAAGTGGACAGGACCCACGTGCCGGGCGCGACAACGTCAGGCTTGATGCGGCCATCGTCCGCCGGACCCCGGCTCGACCAGCCTGCCATCTGCTCCGCGTTGTTAGCGGGCGCATCGTTGAAGAGGGGGTTGACCGGGAAGTCGGACGGGTAGCGGGAGCCATAGGTGCCGGTGTAACCGGCGTTGTTGCCGTTCATGCTGCTGCACGTCTGCCCCGTCTGATAGGCATCGTGGGAGGTGTAGGTCAGGCCCGTGTCGCACGGATAGGAGAGCGCGCCGTTGACGCGGCGCTCGCTCTCGCTGGCGCCGACGGTGATGACGTTCTTGGCCGTGGCGGGCGACCCCACCGAGCCGCTGTCCACGATGCCGTCGCTGTTGGCGTCGGTCCCATCGTTGCCGGCCGAGAACGTGATGGTCATGTCGCGGTGGTTCCAGATGAAGTCGTCGGCGTTGGCGCTGTCCGTCGTGTACGCGCCCGCCTGCGAGCTACCCCACGAGTTAGAGTGGATGCGCGCGCCGGCGGTGTACGCCTGCTGGAAGAGCGTACGCACATCGCTCGGAATGCCTGTCAGGTAGTAGCCATCCTGATAGCCGTAGAGGTTCTTGCACAGACTAGAGGTCCGCACGTAGTTCTCGGTGGCCTGGAAGACGAGGTTGGCCGCCGGGGCGATGCCCTCGCCGTCAGGGGTCGTGACGCCGCTACTCAACACCGAGCCGGACACGTGCGTGCCGTGCGCGCTGTCCACGTCCTTCGCGCCGTCATCCACGATGGTGGAGAAGCAGCTGTCGGTCGCGCCGGGCCAGTTGTAGATGGCGACAATGCGGATGGCCTCAATATCGGCGTGGGCGCCGGCCTTGGTGCCATCCCCCAGCCCCGTATCCGCCACGGCCACCGTCTGCGTCGAGCCGTTGTAGGTGCGGTTGTGGGCGATATTGGCGCCCATAATCACGCCCTCGGCCGCGTTGTGCTTCTGGGGGAGCTTGTACTCCTCAATCCAGGCCACGTCGAGGGTCGTGGCCGTCGCTTCGAGTTGCGCCGCGTCGGCCGCGACCAGGAGCAGGCCGTCCGCCGTCTGCCCTACGACCGCGCCCGAGCGAGCGATGGCGGCGATGGTCTGGCCCATGTCCCCGTCGCGCTCGACGCGCACCTTGTAGAGCCGGGTCGTACCCTGGGCGGTGGCCGGGTCGAGCTTGTAGGCGGGATGGAACAGGCCCACCCACGCCACGCTGTCCAGTTGCTCCACCTGGCGCGCCTGGCCCGGGTTCATCCTCACCTTGAACGCGAAGTCCGGGATATACTCCAGGACATCGGCGCCCCGCGTCGTCACGGCGTCCTTCCAGGCTTGCTCCACCGGCCCCACGAACTGGACGATGTAGTAACCCTTCTGACCCTCCGGATAGCCGGCGATGGCGAGGCCGGGCGGGATGTTCGGAGCCTGGCCCTGCGTCGGTACAAACGTCGCCGCGCGTAGACGGATGGCGGCCCCCTGGCCTTGTTCAGCCGGGCTGGCCTGGCCCACACTGGCGGTAAACAGACCCATACACGTCAGCGCCACGATCATGAGGATAAGGTGGCGTCTGGCAGATAGGCGCATATTCGGTTGTCCTCCTGTCGCTACCTGGCGGTCGGCGGGCCGACCTGTTTGTAAGGAGAGATTACGGAAGTGGGAGAATTTTAACCCGTAAATCTTACGCGTCAAATTCTAGACATAAGCGAGCGAGCCGACAGCACGGCCCGACGCTTCCATGCAGGGTCTTGCCATCCCGTGCGGGATGGAGTAGACTAGGCAGTACGTCAGCGTGGGGAGGTGGAGAGAGCCGCATGACTACCTCTGGTCACTGGTCAACTGAGATACACGCCGTGTTTAGGGCGCACCGCATCGCGCTCGTGTCCTACGTGCCCGACGCGGGCCACAGCCGCCTCATCCACCTGTGCCGCGCCGACGACGGCATCCGCCTGGTGCCCCTGACGACCGAAGAGGAGGGCATCGCCCTGGCGGCGGGGGCCTACCTCGGCGGGCAGCGCGCCGCCCTGCTGATGCAGTCGAGCGGCGTGGGCAACTGTGTGTCCTCGCTGCATTTCCGCTCGCCGGTTAGCTCCAGGATCGCATCCTTGCCAGGGAGGTTAAAGGTGGCGTCAATAGTCAACCGCCGCAGCTTACTCGACCGGCGCTTTGGCCTGTCAGCCGTCACCTTAATCTCAGCTACGAAGAGTTCCAGCAGCCGCCGCCGGTCCAGGTCTGGATAGTCTATCGTCTCCCCCAGCTTCCCTAGCGCCGCTTCAATCTCCTCCCTCTGCTGATAAGCCATCGCTAATCGAGAGTATTCGTCATGCAGCCGGTCTTTCTCCCGCCGCACCTTACTCTCCTCTGCTTGAACCAACTGCTTGGCTTCGCGTAGCTCTTGGACGCTAAGAGCACCCTCCGCAAAGCCCAACATCAGCCGTTTCCGTTTCTCCTCAAAGCCGTTCAACTGCTCTTCCAGTGCGCCTATCTGGTCCCGTAGGTTTGCCAGGTCTTCTGCCATTCCACTGTGCTTCTTTAAGTATTCTTGCAGGACGGTATGGGGGTTCTTTGCCCATTCTACGATCAGGCTCCATACCCACTCTTCGACAATCTCAGCCGGGACGCCAGGGGCATATTCACAAGGCACTGTGCGTAGAGTTTCATAGCGCACACTGAGACACCTGTAATACCGCTTCGGGCTTCTCTGGCTCCCTCCGCTGGCGAAGCACAAGCCTCGGCCACAGTGACCGCATTTGATTAACCCACTCAAGAGGTACTTCTGCCGACTTTCCCACTTCACTCGGCTGCTCATAATCTTTTGGGCAAGCTGCCACTGAGCCTTAGAGACAAGCGGCTCAACCCGGATGAAAATCTCCTCCCCTTCCCTGAGATACTTGAACGTCCAGGGCTTCTGGCCGGTGTAAATCTCGTCGGTCAGCACTCGATGGATTTGGGTGGCCTGCCATCCAAACTCTGCCTTCCGATCCTTCCCCCGCAAGGTCGAGGCCGTCGGAGTCTCCCTCGCGTTTAGCTCATGG
>CAZFUK010000055.1:0-15348 GCA_964522005.1 uncultured Anaerolineales bacterium
GCAACTGGCGATGCAGATCGCCTCGATGGAAACGGCCGAGGACGGAGGCGTGAGCCAGGGCCGGCCGGCGGCCCCGGTAGACTCGCCCGCCTCTGGATGACCGGGTAGGGGCGCGGTAGCCGCGCCCGACAGCGTCGCGCCCCTACCGCCTGCCATGCTTGCCCAAAACGACAGCGCTCATCCATCCCCAGGACAGACAAGCGCTGTTTTATGTTGAGTATGTAGCGAACGCGGTCTCTTAGCCCTGGCTCATCTTGTCCGCGATGGCCGCGCGAGCCGACTTGCGGTCGCGCTCTTCCTGCTTGAGCTGCTGGGTGCGGAACGCGACGTAGGCCGTGATTTCCTCTTCCAACAGTTCGCGGCCACGTGGGCTGAGTTCCTTGTCCTGGAGGGCGTTGGCGACAACCTGGATAACGGGGTGGGTCATGGAGACACCCGAGCTGTTGAGCAGACGCTCGAGGTCGCCTTCGGGGAGGTGTTGCGCGCTGGCGAGCAGGCGGTCGCCCTCTTCAGGTGACAGGGTCAGCGCACGCGAGAGCTGGAGCACGACTTTACGGGACGGGCGTCGTTCGTCCATTTCTAACCGGGCGATGTAACTGCCATCGACGTCCACGGCGTCAGCGAGCTGCTTCTGCGTCAGCCCCCTTTCTAGCCGCGCCTGCTTGAGCAGGTGCCCAAATGTCGTAAGCATGTGTTCTTCCCTTTCTGATTCTCGGACTACATCTGCGATTCGGCGGTGGAGCTAATGGCGGGGCTCCACTCAAGATGAACTGGTCACAGCGTGACCAGGAGCCACAGGGTATTATACACCTTCCCTGCCGTGTTGTCCATCTAGATTATGTGTAAAAGCTCACGATTTTCCCAGATTTAACCAAACTCTTATCTTTTAGGCGCTCCTAAACCGCTTTTTTGTCAACTTCAGCCACTATTTAATTTATGCAACGATCTCACTGTCTGAGTCGTGGGTCGAGCACATCGCGCAGCCCGTCCCCCACCAGGTTGATGGACAGGACCGCGACAAAGATGGCGGCGCCAGGCCAGATAGCCAACCAGGGCGCCGTGGTCAAATAGCCCTGGGCAATGCGGAGCATGGAACCCCAGCTTGGCATGGGCGGCTGAACGCCTAAGCCCAGATAGCTGAGGCCGGCCTCCGCGATAATCGCGGCGGCCACGGCCAGCGACGCCTGGACCAGGATGGGGGCCATGATGTTGGGGAGGATGTGAACGCCGAGGAGACGCAGCTCTGGAACCCCTACGGTGCGCGCGGCCAGGACGTACTCCTGCTCGCGCTGGGCCAGGACCTGGCCCCTGACCAGCCGGACGAAGCCCGGCGTGAAGCCAATCCCAATGGCGATCATCCCGTTAAGCGCCCCGGGGCCGAGCGTGGCGGCGATAGCCAGGGCCAGGATAAGAAACGGAAAAGACTGGAAGGCGTCGGTGATCCGCATGATCACGTCGTCCCACCAGCCGCGCCGGAAGCCGGCCAGGAGGCCGAGCGGCAGGCCCAGGGCCAGCGCCAGACCGACCGAGACGAGGCCGGCGGCCAGGGAGACCTGGGAGCCGAGCATCACCCGGCTGAGGGAGTCGCGGCCCAGGTCGTCGGTGCCGAGCCAGTGGGCGGCGTTGGGTGGCTGGAGCAACGCCCCGTAATCCTGCTTGTGGGGGTTGTACGGGGTGGCGAAGGAGGCTGTGGCCGCGACAAGGGCGAGGGCCAGGACGACGCCCGTGGCGACAAGGGCAAGGCGGTGGCGGGCATAGCGGCGGGCGAAGTCCTGCCAGGGGCTGCGGTAGCGCACGCTCTGAGCGGCGGATACGTTGATGACGCGGGTGGACGACTGACGGGAGGCCGCCTCTCGTCCGTCGCCCTGGGCGGGTTGGCCTGCCTGCGCGCTCATGCGGCCTCCCGTGCGACGAGCTTGATACGCGGGTCAATGAAGGCGTAGAGGACATCTACCAGGATGTTGACGCTCACGACCATCAGGGCGGCCACGAGAACCGCGCCCTGAACCATGGTGAAGTCACGGTTGAAGATCGACTCGACCAGCAGGCGGCCAAAGCCGGGGATGGAGAAGACCTGCTCGGTAATCACCAGGCCACTCAGCAGGCCCGCGATCTGGAGGCCGCCGACGGTGATGACGGGTATCAGGGCGTTCTTGAGGGCGTGGCCGACGAGGACGACCCGCTCGCGCAGCCCTTTCGCCAGCGCCGTCCGAATATAGTCCTGACCCAGAACTTCCAGCAGGCTAGACCGCAGTTGGCGCGTCACAATGGCCGACTCACGCAGCCCCGTCGCGATCATCGGCAGAATCATGACTTTCAGGTTCTGAGTTGGGTTTTCCCAGAGTGGGACATAGCCTGACGCGGGCAGCCACTTGAGCTGCACGGCGAACAGCAGCAGCAGCATGATGCCGAGCCAGAAGTGGGGGATGGACAGGCCGGCGAAGGCGAAGGTGGTCGCCAGGTAATCCGGGGGCCGTCCGCGCTGGGTAGCTGACACAATCCCCGCTGGGACGGCGATGAGGGTGGACACGAGGAACGCGCCCAGCGCCAACTCCAGGGTCGCCGGCATCTTGGACAGGATGATGTCCAGCACCGGCTGGTTGGTGATGAGGGAGCGGCCGAGGTCGCCGCACAGCAGGTTACCGAGCCAGCGAATGTACTGGATGGGCAGGGGCTGGTCCAGCCCAAGTTGGGCGCGCAGGGCCGCCAGGGCCTGCGGGGTGGCCTCCTGGCCCAGAATCAGCACCGCGGGGTCGCCGGGCAGAAAGTGGAGCAGCGAGAAGACGACCACCGAGACGATAAGCACGATGGGGATGGTTAACACGAGCCGTCGAATCAGAAAGGCCGCCATGGTGCCTCCACGTAGACGGAGGACGAAAAACCCAGGTTTGGACTGTCATCCTGAGCGAAGCGAAGGATCTCGTCTTGGTCGGGCGAGACCCTTCGCCTACGGCTCAGGGTGACACGACCCACCACCGAGCCTCGCTACTTCTTGACCAGCTTCTGGGTGCGCATCATGCCATCGGGCACATGGATGTAGCCCTGCAAGTTCGACACGTAGACCTTGTCGTTGACCGGCCACCACAGGAAGATAAAGGGCTGGTCTTCCGCCAACTGCGCGTCAATCTTGGTGTAGATGGCCTTGCGCGCTGCCGTGTCCTGGGCTGTGCGGGCGTCCTCCAGCCACTTGTCCACATCGGCGTTGGAGTAACCGGCGTAGTTGTTAGGGCCGTTGGTAATGAAGTGGTTGGTGACGTTGCCGTCGGGGTCGGGGCGACCGCTCCAGCCGATCTGCGCCGCCTCATAGTTCTTCTTGCCCAACTGGTCCAGCAGCGCGCCGAACTCGACCTGTTCGAGCTTGACCTGGATGCCTGCCTCGCTCGCCATGCTCTGGACGATCTGGCCCAACTGCTGGGCCACGGCGTCCTGCCCAATCTTGAAGGTGAAGCTAAAGCCGGTCGGGTTGCCCGCCTTGGCGAGCAACTCCTTGGCCTTGGCGATGTCGCGGGCAGGCATCTTCTTGGTTTCATCGTAGGCGGGCGTACCGGGCGGGAAGGGACTCCAGCCGGGCACCGCGCTCAGGTCGTTAAAGACGACCTTGGTGATGGCCGCGCGGTCGAGGGCAGCCGCCAGGGCCTGGCGGTTCTCCTTCTTGTCGAAGGGCGGCTTGGTCACGTTGAGCCAGATGCCCTGCCAGCCCAGGCTAGGCTTGAGACTGACCTTCCACTTGGCGTCGCTCTGGAACGAGGGGATGTCCTTGGCGGGTGTGACGTTGGAGATGTCAATCTGGCCGCTCTTCATATTTACGACGCGCACGTTGCCGTCCACGAAGGTGCGGTAGATGATGCGCTTGGTCGGCGCCGGACCGCCCCAGTATTCGTCAAAGCGCTCGACGGTGACGTGGTCGTCCTTCACCTTCTCCACAAACTTGAAGGGGCCGGTGCCGACCGGCTTGTTCTGGAAGTTGGCGGCGTCGGCCGCCAGGGCCTTGGGCGAGAGGATCATGCCGGCGCGGTCGGTCAGCACCGACAGGAAGTGGCTGAAGGGCTTCTTGAGGGTCATCTTGACCGTCTGCGGGTCCACCACTTCGACCTTGTCCACCGACGAAATCTCGGCGCGCCGCGCCGAGGCCGTCTTCTCGTCCATCATACGGTCGAAGTTAACCTTGACGGCCTGGGCGTCGAAGTCCGTTCCGTCGTGGAACTTCACGCCCTTGCGCAGGTTGAAGGTATACACGAGACCATCGGGCGAGATGGTCCACTTCTCAGCGAGTTCGGGCACGATGTTGAGGTTCTCGTCCAGGTCCACCAGGGTATCGAAGAGGCTCTGGAAGACCTGGCGGTCCACGGCCGCGCTGGAGAGGTGGGGGTCGAGGCGCGGCGGGTCGGACTCGAGGGCGATGACAATGGTGTCGGCGGCAGCGGACGCCGAGGCGGGCGGGGCGGCCTTGGCCGCTTCGGTGGTGGGCGCCGCCTTCGGCGCTTCCGTCGCGGCGGGTTTGGGCGCCTCCTGTTTGGCGGCCGGCGCGGAGGTGGGCGCGGCGGGGGCCGGAGCCTGGGTCGTAGGGGCGGCGGGCTGGGCGCAGGCCGTCACGAGCAGGGCCAGGGCGAGGACCAGAACCAGGGCAAGACGTGACATGGCTTTCTCCTCTGGGAGCATCGAGTATAATTCTCACGGCCACGGACTTGCGATAGTGCGTGTATTATAGTGGCAAGAGGGTCCATATGTCTAGCTCGACTTCCCCGCCCAGGCCCCTCCCCCAGGGGACGGTGACGTTCATGTTCACGGATATTGAAGGCTCGACCCGCCACCTGGAGCGGCTGGGACCGCAGTATGCCGAGGCGCTGGCCGACCACCACCGCCTGCTGCGCACGGCGATCGAGGCGCATGGGGGCCACGAGATGGGAACGGAAGGCGACGCCTTCTTCGTGGCCTTTGATCGGGCGGGCGACGCGGTCGCGGCGGCGGCGGCGGCTCAATACACGCTGGACCAGCACCCCTGGCCGGGGGGCCGCAAGCTCCGCGTGCGCATGGGTCTGCATACGGGCGAGCCGGCCCTGGTCGAAGGCCACTACATTGGCATGGACGTGCATCGCGCCGCGCGCATCAGCCAGGCGGGCCACGGCGGCCAGGTCCTCCTGTCCCAGACAACCTACGACCTCGTCGCGTCAGGACTGCCACGCGGGGTGCGGATTCGGGACCTGGGCGCGCACCGACTCAAAGACTTGCAGGGCGTCCAGCGGGTCTACCAGTTGGCGCTGGATGGGCTGCCCGACCAGTTCCCGCCCTTGAAGACCCTGGATGCCTACCCCCACAACCTGCCGCTGCAACTCACCCCGCTCTTTGGGCGCGAAGCCGACGTAGCCCGCCTCCGCGCGCTGCTGGAGCAGCCCTCGGTGCGCCTGGTCACCCTCATCGGGCCGGGTGGGGTTGGCAAGACGCGCCTCTCGCTCCAGGTCGCGGCGGAAGCGATGGAACTGTTCACCGACGGCGTCTTCTTTGTGCCGCTCGCCGCGCTGACCGACCCGGCCCTCGCCCTCCAGGCGATTGCCCAGGCGCTCGCCGTGGCCGAGTCGGAGCGGCGGCTGCTCGATAGCCTGAAGGACTTCCTGGCCGCGCGGGAGATGCTGGTGCTGCTGGACAACTTCGAGCAGATACTGGGGGCAGCGCCCCTGGTCGCTGATCTTCTGCGAGCGGGGAAGGGCCTGAAATGTCTGGTCACCAGCCGCGCGCCGCTTCAGGTCCAGGGCGAGCACGAGTTCCCCCTCGACCCCCTTGAACTGCCGCGTGCCCCCCGAAAGCCGGACGCCACGCCTCACGCCTCACGCCTCATGCCTCACGAATCCATCACCCAGTCGCCGGCCGTCCAACTCTTCATCGAGCGTGCCCAGGCCGTGCGCCCCGACTTCACGCTGACCGAGACCACCGCCGAGCAAATAGCGCTCATTTGTCGGCGCCTGGACGGGCTGCCCCTCGCCATCGAACTGGCGGCGGCCCGCGCCCGGCTCCGTTCCGCCGCCGAGATTCTGGCCCAACTGGAACAGCCGCTGCGGTTCCTGACGGGCGGTGGCCGCGACCGCCCGGACCGCCAGCAGACCCTACGGCAGGCGATTGACTGGAGCACGCGGCTGTTGGACGACCCCGCCGCGACGCTGTTTCGCCGCCTGGCCGTCTTTGTCGAAGGCTGGACGCTCGAAGCGGCTGAGGCGGTGTGCCCCCTCGACGCGGCCGACTTCGACGCGCTGGACGCCCTGGACGCCCTGGTCAGCGCCAGCCTGGTGCGGCCGGAGACCATGCCCAGCCAGACGCGCTACACCATGCTCCAGACCATCCACGAGTACGCGGCTGAGCGGCTGCGCGCGAGCGGCGAAGGGGAAGCCCTGGCGCGGCAACACGCGGCGTACTTCCTGGCGCTGGCCGAGGAGGCTGCGCCGCACTACGAAGGCCCGGACCAGGGTGAGTGGTTGGATCGCATGGAGGCTGAGCTAGGCAATCTGCGGGCGGGGTTGCAGTGGTGCCAGGCGCAGGGCGAGGTCGAAATGGGTCTGCGGCTGGCGGCGGCCCTGGATGGGGTGTGGATGCGGCGGGGACACTTCAGCGAGGGGCGGCAGTGGCTGGACCTGATGCTAGGGTTGCCTGGGGCACAAAGCTACCCGGTCCCCTATGCCGCCGCCCTGTTTACGGCAGGGATGCTGGCCTACTTACAGGGCGATTACACGACGGCGGTCTCCAGGCTGGAGGCCAGCCTGGCCCAGCGCCGCAGCCTGGGCGACACAGCCGGCGTCGTCCTGGCGCTCAACAACCTGGCGCTGGTGGCGCGGGACCGGGGCGACTACGCCACGGCGTCGGCGCTGTTTCAGGAGGCTCTCAGCCTCAACCAGGCTCGCGCCGACCGGCGCGCCACCGCCCTGTCCCTCCACAACCTGAGCCTGACGCATCTCGACCAGGGGGCGTATGACCAGGCGCGGCCGCTGCTCGAACAGGCCCTGGCGCTGTTCCGCGGCCTGGGCGACCAGCGGAGCCTGGGGCTGTCCCTGTTGAGCCTGGGCATCGCCCTCTACCACCTGGACGACCTGCCGGGGGCGGGTCAACGGCTGGCCGAGAGCCTGGCCCGCCTGGAAGAGCTAAAGGACCACTGGGGGGCGGCGGTGGCGCACAAGAATCTGGCGCTGGTCGCGCTGAAACAGGACCGGCTCGCTGAGGCGCGGAGCGGCCTTCAGACGAGCCTGACCACCTTCCATGAGATGGAGGACCGGTCAGGGGTGGCGGAGTGCCTCCAGGGCTTCGCCGCGCTGGCGCGGGCCCAGGGACAGCCCTACGCGGGCGCCTGGCTGCTGGCGGCGTCGCAGGCCCTGCTGGACCACCTGGGCGCGGTGATGGTGCCCGCCGACCGCGCCGTGTTCGACGCGCACCTTGCCCTCATCCGCGCCACGCTCTCGGCGGAGGACTATGGGGCCGCCTGGGCAAGCGGGCAGGCAGCGACGCTGGAGGCGATGATGCAGGCGGCCCGACGCATCTAGCATGAAAACACCTGCCAGCCGTTCCCCTTATTCCTCTGCCACGAAATCGCGGGTGATCCCCGGCGCTTTGTCCGGTTGATTCTGCGCGATGATGTCTTGATCTTGCGCATCTGGCACGATGAAGTCACGGGTAATCCCAGGCGCCTTGTTGACTGCGCTGCCGCGCAGGGCATCCAGCACCGCGCCACTCGCGGTGACTATGAGCACCGTCACCCCCTGACCCAGGGATGTCATGGCCGCGCCACCCTGGCCCGGCCCTAAGACCTCGGCATTGTCCAGGCGCTGCACCGAATACTGCCCTTTCAACTCCGCCCGGCTCTCCCACTCCTTGGTCAACTCATCCGCCGCCTTCGCCCCACACGCCACGACAAGTGTACCCACGGTTCAGCCTCCCTGTGTCTTATAATCAACATTTGCCTAATTCAGCCCAGCCGCTTCCCCTGCCTGGGCATTATAGCCTGATTCAGGGCGACCGGCGAATACGAGAGAGCCTTTGAGAGACGTTTGATAGCTTTTGACAGTCTATTATGGGTATAGTTAGGGCAGGTTTCAGCCTCTAAAGGAGTGTATGACTAAGTCTTCCCGTTTGCCGGGCTTCTACCAACTCAACGCCGACCAGCGACTCGCCAGGGTCGCGGAGGCCGTGGGCCTGTCGGAGGCGGACCAGGCGGTGTTACGTCAAGGTGGGCTAAGCCTGGCCCTGGCGGACAGCCTGGTCGAGAATGTGGTGGGCCTGCACAGCCTGCCCCTATCCATCGCGCCGAACTTTACCATCAATGGCCGGGATGTGCTGGCGCCCATGGTGGTCGAGGAGCCGTCGGTGGTCGCCGCCGCCAGCCACGCCGCCTGCCTCATTCGGGACGGCGGCGGGTTTACGGCGAGCCACGACGAGCCGCTGATGAGTGGGCAGATCCAACTGCTGGACGTGCCCGACCTGGATGCGGCCGAAGCCGGGATACGGGCGGACAGCGCTGCCTTACTCCACCTGGCGAACCAGCAAGTGCCGAGCATCGTCGGGCGGGGCGGTGGCGCGCGGGCAATCGAGACGCGGCGGCTGACCAGCCGGGTCGGCCCGATGCTCGTGGTCCACATTGTGCTGGATGTGCGGGACGCCATGGGCGCTAACGCCGTCAACACCGTAGCCGAGGCCCTGGCGCCGCGCCTGGCCGCGCTGACGGGCGGCCGCCCCGGCCTGCGCATCTTGTCCAACCTGGCGGATCGCCGCCTGGCCCGCGCCGAGTGCCGCGTTCCCCACGCCACCCTTAACGCGCCTGGGATTGAGGGCCGCGCCGTGGTGCGAGGCATCGTCGAGGCGCAAGCCTTCGCCGAGGCCGACCCGTACCGCGCCGTTACCCACAACAAGGGCGTGATGAACGGGGTGGACGCGGTAGTCGTGGCGACGGGCAACGACTGGCGGGCCGTCGAAGCGGCGGCGCACGCGTGGGCGGCGCGAAGCGGCCAATACGGCCCCCTCACTCAGTGGGACCAGGACGCCAACGGCGACCTCCTGGGCCGCCTGGAACTCCCCCTCGCTCTGGGCATCGTGGGTGGCACGACGCGGGCGCACCCCGTGGCCCGCCTGGCCCTGCGCATCCTGGGGGTCGAGACGGCGGGCGAACTGGCGCAGGTGGCGGTCTGTGTCGGGCTGGCGCAGAACCTGGGGGCGTTGCGGGCGCTGGCGACGGAGGGCATCCAGAAGGGCCACATGACCCTGCACGCGCGGCAGGTCGCCGTGGCGGCAGGGGCGAGCGGAGACCTGGTGCAGCGCGTGGCGGATCTTCTGGTGGCGGAAGGGGTCATAAAGATAGCACGTGCCGAGGAACTAGTGAAGGTGATGGAGGCTGCGAAAGAGCAGGAGTATGACTAGTTCATTAACCTATCTCGAAGCACTGGTACGTGAAACTCATAAGTCGGAAACCGAAGTGCTTTCCCTCGCGTTTCAAACCGGTTTACGTCATCTATGGCGTGAGCACATTTTGGGGCGCTATCTCAAGGGTGAAGTAACCCGAAGCGAGGCGATTGAGGCGGTGGGGATTGATTGGGTTGAACTCGCTGAACGACAACACAAGGCGATGCAGGAAGACCTTGCTTGGGGATTACAGGCGTAATGGAGTGCATTGTAGAGCTGGCAATTCAGCAACTACGCGAAGTGGGGTCAAGCAGATGAAACCGAATCGCTCTGTGGGAATCGTAGGCTATGGCGCGTACGTGCCGCGCTTTCGCATCAAGGCAGCGGAGATTGCCCGCGTGTGGGGGGCGGGTGACGGTGGGCTGCCCATCGAGGAGAAGGCCGTCTCCGGGCTGGATGAAGACGTCATCTCCATGTCCATCGAGGCGGCGCGCAACGCGCTGCGCCGGGCGCAGATCAACCCGCAGGAGCTAGGCGCGGTGTGGGTCGGCTCGGAGTCGCACCCGTATGCCGTCAAGCCCAGTTCGACGCTGGTGGCCGAGGCCATCGAGGCGACGCCCCTGGTCAGCGCGGCCGACTGGCAGTTCGCGTGCAAGGCGGGGACAGAAGCCATGCAGGCGGCCTTCGGCTACATCGGCTCCGGCATGGTCCACTACGCCCTGGCCATTGGGGCCGACACCGCGCAGGGGCGGCCCGGCGACGCCCTCGAATATACGACGGGCGCGGGCGCGGCGGCCTTCATCCTGGGGCCGGGCGAGGAGAGCCTGGCCGTTCTGGAGGAGTCGCTGTCCTACGTCACCGATACGCCCGACTTCTTCCGCCGACCGTATATGCACTACCCCGAACACGGCAACCGCTTCACCGGCGACCCGGCCTACTTCCACCACAGCGTCACCGCCGGCCAGAAGCTGCTGGAGCAATTGGGCCGCACGGCCAAGGACTACACCTGGGCCGTCTTCCACCAACCGAACGTCAAGTTCCCCAGCAAGGCCGCGCAGATGCTCGGCTTTAGCCCGGAGCAGATCGCGCCGGGGCTGCTGGTCGGCCAGATCGGCAACACCTACGCGGGCGCGTCGCCCATCGGCCTGACGGCCACCCTCGACGTGGCCCAGCCGAGCGACCGGGTCTTCATGGTGTCGTTTGGCTCGGGCGCGGGGAGTGATGCCCTATCCTTCGTGGTCACCGACGCCATCGTGGAGCGCCGCAAGCGGGCGGCCCCGACGACGGCCTATGTCAAGCGCCGTGAAGAGGTAGACTACGCGACCTATGCCCGGCTGCGCGGCAAACTGCAGATGGCGTAAAGGATTTAGCAATGCGTGACGTGAGCATTATTGGCATTGGACAGACCAAAGTAGCAGAGCATTGGGATCGCGGGCTGGCCGACCTGGCGGTCGAGGCGACCCTGGCGGCGCTGGATGACGCCGGGCTGGACGGCGCGGACATTCTCTACGTCGGCAACATGCTCGGTGGGGTGTTGAGCGGCCAGGAGCACCTGGGCGCGCTCCTCGCGGACCTGGCCGGGCTGCGCGGCATGCCCGCGCTGCGGGTCGAAGCCGCCGATGCTTCGGGCGGCGTGGCCCTCCACCAGGCGTACCAGGCGGTGGCCGGGGGTGCGGCCGACACGGCGCTAGTGGTCGGCGTGGAGAAGATGACCGACCGGCTGCCGCAGGCCACGGAAGAGGGGCTGATGCTGGCGGGCCTGGGCGACTACGAAGCCGCGCAGGGTGTGACCTATGTGTCGCAGACCGCCATGCTCATGCAGCGTTACCTCCACGAGCACAGCCTGGAAGTGGGCGACTTCGCCCAGTTCCCGGTCAACGCCCACCGCAACGCGGCGGCCAACCCCTTTGCCATGTACCGCAATCAGATCAGCGAGAAGGCGTATCGGCAGGCCAAGATGATCGCCTCGCCGATTAACCTGCTGGACGGCGCGCCGTGGGCGGATGGGGCGGCGGCGGTCGTCCTGGTCCCGACGGAGGGGGCACAGGCGCTGGGCCGCCCGAGCATCCGAGTGCTGGCGTCGGCGCTGGTGACGGACGCCCTGAGCCTGACTGAACGCGAAGACGCGCTGGCCCTGACCGCCGCGCGGGAGTCGGCCCAGCGGGCCTATCAACAGGCCGGCCTGGGTCCAGAGAGCATCCACCTGGCCGAACTCCACGACGCCTTCAGCATCCTGGCGGCCCTGACCCTCGAAGCGTGCGGCTTCGCGGCGCGCGGTCAGGGCGTGAAGCTAGGGCAGGGCGGGGAGATCGGCCGCGGGGGACGCATCCCCATCGCCACGCTGGGCGGCTTCAAGGCGCGCGGCAACCCCGTCGGGGCGAGCGGCGTCTACCAGGCGGTCGAGGTGGTGCAGCAGTTGCGCGGGGCGGCGGGCCAGAGCCAGATTGCCAATGCCCGCGTCGGGTTAGCTCAGAATCTTGGTGGCAACGGCGCCACGGCAGTGACCCACATCTTTATGAATTAGACCTCGCCAGACCCTAAAGGTCTTGAGGACCTTCAGGGTCTGGGAGTAAGGAGACTTCTCATGCCGATGGAACTCGCTCGTAACTGGCGTCTACGCCGCCAACGCCTCTCGCTGGAGGGCGCGCAGTGTGCCGCCTGCGGCCACCTCGTCTTTCCGACCCGCCCGGTCTGCCCCAAGTGCCGGGGCCGCCAGATGCAGCCCTATCGCTTCAGCGGGCGCGGCGAAGTCTACTCGTTCTCGACGGTCTATGAGCCGCCGGCCGGCTTCGAGGGCTACGCGCCCTACACGGTGGCCCAGGTGCGCCTGGCCGAGGGGCCGCTGGTGACCGCCCAACTCACCGATGTCATCGCCGACGCGGTCTACATTGGGATGAAGGTCGAGATGGTGACGCGCAAGTTGTTCGAGGACGGTGAGGCGGGTCTGCTCGTCTACGGCTACAAGTTCCGCCCGCCGGTCCTGGCCCCGAGCAACGGCCACGTCAGCGCCGATGTCCTGGCGCACACCGAGCCGCAGCACGAAGCGCCCGCGCCGGCCCTGGTGGGGAATTAGAGCGGGTAGAGACGCGACATGTGGACGCCCTCAGTAGAGACGCGACAGGTCGCGTCTCTACCATCTCACAGGTGATAAGACCTCCTCTAGAGTACCAGGGGAGGTTTTTATCTGCCTCGATTTGCTACGTGTTGCTCTATTTTGCCCTCCTCTGCTATTTACAAACCGCCAAAACCGTGTTACAATGGGGAGCAAGGCAACCCTTATGTCGTCAGGCAGGAGGTAGGGAATGATTCGTCGTCTGATTATCGCTTTGTGCATCGGCCTCGTGCTGGCGATGCTCCGCACCACGGTGCACGCCGCGCCCCCTGAACAATCGCCCGTCTACGTGGTCCGCGCCGGCGATACCCTGTCCGCTATCGCCGTCCGCAACGGAACGACCGTGGCCGCCCTGATGCAGGCCAATGGCATCCGCAACGCGAACATGGTCTACTCCGGCCAGCGCCTGAGCATCCCTGGCCGAGGCACGGCCCCCGCACCCAGTGGCGCGCCCGTCGCCCAGGCCGTCGCGCCCAAGCCCAACGACTCGCTCTCGGTGGTCTCGGCGGGCGCACCGCCGGCCAACGCGCCGACTAGCGGCCGCTGGATTGACGTCAGCCTGAGCAAGCAGCGCCTGACGGCCTACGAAGGCAGCACGCCCGTCTACAGCACCGCTGTCTCCACCGGCCTGCCCGGCACCCCCACCGTCGTGGGCACCTTCAGCGTTCGCACCAAGCTGCGCGCGCAGGCGATGTCGGGGCCGGGCTACTACCTGCCCAACGTGCCCCACGTGATGTACTTCTACGCGGGCTATGCCATCCACGGCGCGTACTGGCACAACAACTTCGGCCACCCCATGAGCCACGGCTGCGTCAACCTGCCGCTCGGCGCGGCGGCCTGGATGTACAACTGGGCCAGTGTCGGCACGACGGTCGTCGTCCACCGCTAAGCGTGGCGCGAAAAGGACAAGCGTAGGTCAATCCGTCACCTCGAACGAAATTAAAGGGTCTCGCCTAACTACAGCGAGACCCTTTACTTGCTCAAAATGACCGTGGGCATTGACGGGGACCGCTACGTCAGGCGTCCAGTCGCCCCGGCTGCCAGGCTATGACCGCCTGCTTCGCCGCCTCGACCGCCTGCCAGTGCGCCACCTGTAACACCCTCACCTCAACCCCATCCCCCACCTGCATCTGTTTATAACCCCACGTCGGGCCGCTGTTCGCGGACCCAGGCCACGACCCGCTCCAGTTCCCCCCGCCGGTGCAGGTACTCCAGCAGTTCCCGCACCCGGCCGCTGGCGCTCCCCGGTGGGAGAGAGTCGAGGTCCACGCCCAGGTCGAAGGCCAGGTTGTTCAGCTCGTTGGCGTCCAGCCGCTCGGTGAGCGTCTGCCGCAGCCGCGCCAGGGACACGCCGGCCACCTCTATGGGCAGCGTCACTGGTTGAAGGGGCGGCTGGCCCGGTGGGCTGTTCAGCTCGCGCCCAACGCGGACCCCGGCCAGCGTCGCGCCCGCCGTCACGACCCCCGTCGTCATAATGAGCAACGCCCCGGCCGCCAGGGTCGTCAAGTTAAGGGTGATCTCGCGATTGGGGCCGCCCGCCCCGCCGCCCGGCTGCTCGCTGTTGAGGAGAACGATACGCCAGACGACCTGCGCTAGGCCGGTGATCAGGATGAAGACCAGCAGGCCGGACCCGACGGCGTAGTAGAGCCGACGCCGCTGGTCAGGGTCCGCGCGGAAGCGGTACGCGACGAGCGCCGCCTCGATCACGCTCAGCAATAGGGCCAGCCAGACATAGGTCTCAAGCATGGGGGCCTCTCGCTCGGTCGCTCGGCTAGGTGGATGGAGTGTGGCGCTCGTCCTCGCCCGGCTGCTCATGCAGCAACCCGATGGCGTGGGATAGGACCGGGAAGATAACCTCCAGCCCCTCGCGCACCGCTTTCGGGCTGCCCGGCAGGTTGATGATCAGGGTTCGCCCCCGAATGCCCGCCACCGCACGGGACAGCATGGCATAGGGCGTGACGCGCAACGAGGCAGCGCGAATCGCCTCAACCAGCCCCGGCGCCTCGCGCTGGATGATGGCGTGGGTCGCTTCGGGCGTCACGTCGCTCGGCGCGAAACCGGTGCCGCCCGTCGTCAGAATGAGGTCCATGGTGCCGCCGTCCGCCCAGGAGCACAGAATCTCCTCGATGTCGGGCTGGCTGTCGCGAATCATATGCTCCTGCACGATCCGCGCGCCAAGCTTCTCCACCGCCAACTGGTGGATGAGGGGGCCACTTTCGTCTTTACGCTCGCCCCGCGCGCCCCGGGTGCTGATGGTCAGAATGCCAATCCGAATCGTCACCGTCGCCTCCCCTTGCAGTCCAAGGTGCCTCGCCCGTCTGGGATTATAGTCCTCGTTGGCGCAGGCGGCAAGACGGGCGACTTATCTCGCTTTGTGCAAAATTACGACTTGACACCGCTCTTTAGTTATGGTATAGTGATTGGTGTAGAGCGCCCCTGGAAGTTGTTCCTAATCCAGCGTCCGTGCGCGTCGGAGGATATGTCTTCGCGAGGCCGGTGGCTTGGGTGGACACGCGGATCTACGAGACCACAGGGTCGGGGATGGGAGCCCCAGAGGAACGAGAGAGTGAACAAGAAACTGTACGTCGGCAACCTGGCCTATCGGACGAGCGAAGAGTCCCTTCGCGAACAGTTTGGGCAGTTCGGCAAAGTCGTCGATGTGTACCTGCCCATGGATCGGGAGACTGGCCGCATGCGTGGCTTCGGCTTCGTGGAAATGGGCACCGAAGAGGAAGCCGGCGCCGCCATCCGAGGCATGGATGGGGCCATGGTGGACGGTCGCCAGATCCGCGTGAACGAGGCGCAGGCGCGCACAGGCGATGGTGGCGGTGGTGGTGGCGGCGGCGGCGGTGGTGGTCGTGGCGGTC
>CAZFUK010000056.1:0-15253 GCA_964522005.1 uncultured Anaerolineales bacterium
TCGCCAACTGAGTGTCGGGTCGAACTGCGTGAGGCGCGGCGGGTGTTGGAGGACGGCCTGGGGCAACCCGTGCCCCACCTGGCCTATCCCTATGGCTCGTTTAGCGGGGCGGTGCGCGACGCGGCGGCGGAGGCGGGCTACCTCTCGGCCTGCACCGTCGAGATCGGCCTCTCGCCCGCCGCCGACGACCCGCTGGCGCTGCGGCGGGTGCCCGTCCTGGGCACCGAGTCGCTGCCGGACTTCATCTGCCGCCTCAAGACCGGGCGCAACCTCCGCGAGACGCTGCGGCGGGTCGCCCAGGGGCGCATTGCCGGACGTATGCGCCAGGAGGCCGTTCGATGACTTCCTCCCCGCGCGTGAGCGTCGTTATCCCCACCTATCAACGCAGGGCCTCCGTCCAGCGCCTGCTGGAGGCGTTGGGCCAGCAGACCCTCGCGCCGGACGAGTACGAGGCGCTGGTCGTCGTGGATGGCTCGGACGATGGCACGCGGGAGATGGTGGCCGACTTCGCCGCGCCCTACCGCCTCCAGGCGCTGTGGCAGCCCAATCGCGGCCGGGCCGCCGCCTGCAACACCGGAGTCCAGGCGGCCTCAGGCGATGTTGTCGTCTTGCTGGACGACGACATGGAGCCAACGCCCGACTTCCTCGCCGCCCACCTGGCCGCGCAGGCCGACGGCGCGGCGCGCGGGGTTTTCGGCGCGGTTCCCATTCGGCTGGACCCTGGCTCGCCGCCGGTCCTCCGCTACATCGGGGCCAAGTTTAACCGCCACCTGGACAAGCTGGCCGGCCCGGCTTACACGCTCCAGCCGCGTGACTTCTACAGCGGCAACTTCTCCATACGGCGGCAGACCCTGCTGGCAGTGGGCGGCTTTGACGAGGCGTTTCGAATCTACGGCAACGAGGACATTGAGTTGTCCCTGCGGCTGGTCAAGGCGGGCGTCACGCTTATCTACAGCCCCCATGCGTTGGCCTACCAGCACTATACCAAGGACCTGGCGGGGCTGGCGCGTGACCACCGCGCCAAGGGCCGCACGAGCGTACTGCTGGCCGCCAAGCATCCCGCCGTCGCGCCGCACCTGCGGCTGGGCGCCTACCACCAGGGGCCGCGCTGGTGGCGGCTCGTGCGCGCTGGTCTGCTGCGCCTGGGCCTGCTCTATCCGCCCACGTCGGATTGGGTCTTGGGCGCTGTGCGTCGGATGGAACGCTATCAGCCGGCCCGCCTGGACCGCCTGTACGACCTGGTCCTGGACCTGTGCTACTGGGAAGGGGTGCAGGCGGCGCGGGCCGAGCAGGCGGGGCAGCCGGACGGCGGCCGTGCGCCCCGGCTGGCGAGGAAGGCCCAGCCATGACCCGCCGTGTCGTCCTCTTTACCGACAGCCCCGTCTTCGGGGGCAGCGAGCAGGTCTTACGCATCCTGCTGGCCGGTCTGGATCGCCGGGCCTGGACGCCGGTCCTGGCCCATCCCTCGGCGCCGGGCCTCCAGCCGCTGCTGAGACAGGCGGACCGGCTCAGCGTGGAGACGTGGAGCGTACCCCGCATGCAGGGCCGCGCGGGGGCATTAGCCGTGCCGGGCTTTGTGCGGCGTCTGAGGGCCTTGGGGCCGGCCGTCTTCCACGCCCACCTGACCCAGCCGCTCGGCTGCACCTTGCCGCGCCTGGGCGCCATCGCGGCGGGTATCCCCGCCATTGTCGCCACCGAGCACCTGTTTGTCGAGGTGCCCTGGCCGCTCTCCGTCCGCGTCGAGCATGTGATTGCCCAGGGGATGGGTCGCTACCTGGCCGTCTCCCAGCATGTGGCCGACCAACTGCGGCGGGCGTTGCCCTTCGCCGCGCCCAAGCTGCAGGTCGTCCACAATGGCATCCCGTTGACGCCCTTTGAGGCGCCAGCGCGCGTGGCTGGTGAGGGTTGGGCGGCCGGGGGGAGGCCAGTCGTTCTGACCATCGCCCGCCTCCACGGCCAGAAGGGCCACGCCTACCTGCTGGAGGCGGCGGCCGCCCTGCCTGAAGCAGTCTTTGTCCTGGCTGGGGACGGACCAGAGCGCGGCGCGTTGGAGGAGCAGGCGCGCTGCCTCGGCGTGGCCGACCGCGTCGTCTTCCTGGGGCACCGCCAGGACATCCCGGCGCTGCTGGCCCAGTGCGACCTGTTCGTCCTGCCCTCGCTGTTCGAGGGGCTGCCCCTGTCGGTCCTGGAAGCCATGGCGGCCGGCAAGCCGGTCGTCGCCACTGATGTTGGCGGCACGCGCGAGGCGGTGAGCCACGGCGAGACGGGCTGCCTCGTGCCGCCCGGCGACCCCCACGCCCTCGTCGTCGCCATTCGCTCCCTCCTGGCCGACCCCGGCCGCGCCCAGGCCATGGGGCGGGCGGCGCGGGCGCGGGCGCGGGCGGAGTTCTCGGCCGAGGTGATGGTGCGCCGCGTGAGCCACGTCTATGAAGAGTTGCTACAGGGAAAGAGGACGGTCTATGCCTAGCAGAGTGTCGCTAGGCGAAGAGGCGCGCAACCGGCGGCTGCGGCGCGCCGACTGGCGCTTCCTGCTTCCCAATCCCTGGCCGGGCCGCACGGTCTGCTACGCCGACGGCGCGCTGCGGGAGGCGGTGGAGGGCATCTCGGAGACGATGGTCACTCCAGACCCTCGCCTGAGCGAGACTTGTAACCTTGCCGTGGCCGTCAACCCCTCCCCCGCCACCCTCCGCTCCGCCTTCGCCGCGCTCCGCCCCGGCGGGTCGTGCTACACCGAGTGGTATTCGCCATTCAGCGGGGGCTTGCGGCGTGTCCGACAGCGGCTGGAGGCCGCAGGCTTCGCGGACGTCCGCGCCCATTGGGCATGGCCGCTGCCGAGCCGCTCGCCCGCCCTGTGCTGGCTGCCCCTCGACGCGCCCCACGCCCTGGACTACTTCCTGAACAGCCGCCCGGACCATGATGGCCTTCTAAAAGGTTGGCTTACGCGAGCGCAGCGCGGCCTATGGCGGGCCAGCCTGAAGGCCGACTTGCTGCGGCCGGTGTACGTGATTGCCCGCAAACCCGCGCCGGTGGCGCCCGCTGCCCCTGTGCCGCGCGAGGGGTTGGTTGTAGCATCGGCCGGGGGCAGCCCTCTGTCCCCCCTCACGCTGGCCGAAGCGAAGCCCGACCGTCGAGAGGAGGCGGGGCTTGACGACCTTGTTCGAGAGGGATGGGAGGAGTGGGGGTTAGGGGCGCGTCCGCGTGACCTGGCGTGGCTGCTGCTGACAGGCGGGCGGCGGAGCCTCAACAAGCCCGTGGCGCTGGTGTTTGGAGATACGGAGCGGAGGCCAGGGCTGGCCGTCAAGATGACGCGCGTGCCCGAAGCCGCGCCGGGGCTGGCGCACGAAGCGGCTGTGCTACGCGCCCTGGCGGGGGGCGGCGGGCTGCCCGGCGTGCCTCGCGTCCTGTTCGATGTACAGCACGGGGACCAGGTCGCCGTGGGTGAGACGGCCCTGTCGGGCGTCCCGCTCTGGACGAGGCTGCGCCGCGCCAATTACCGCCAACTCGCGCTCCAGGTGACCGACTGGTCCATCCGGCTGGCGCATCGGTCGCTGGCGCTGCCCCAGCCTGACTGGCGCGAGCGGCTGGTCCAGCCTGTGCTAGACCGCTTCACGGCCCAGTTCGGGAGCGTTGTGGCCCCGGCCGACCTCGACGAGACGCGGCGGCGTCTGGCCGTGCTGGACAGCGTGCCCCTGGTGTGCGAGCAGCGCGACTTCTCGCCGTGGAACGTGCTGGTGGGGCCGGACGGCGGCCTGGTGGTGCTGGACTGGGAGTCGACCGAGCTGGAGGGCCTGCCGGCCTTGGACCTGCTCTATTGTCTGAGCTACCTGGCCTTCTATCTGGAGGGGGCGATGGCCTCCGGCCAGACCCAGGCGGCGTATGAGGCCAGCCTCAGTCCGACGACCTTCACCGGGGCGGTGCGCGTCGAATGCCTGACGCGCTACTGTCAGGCGCTGGGGCTGGACCCGGCCGCCCTGGCGCCTTTAAGGCTGCTGGTGTGGCTGCTGCACGCCGCGTCCGAGTATCAACGTCTCGTGTCCGACGCCGGCGGCCCGCCCTCGCGCGCCGCGCTGCGGGGTAGCCTGTTCCGGCGGCTGTGGCAGGCCGAACTGCGGCATCTCAGGCAGGGTCAAGCGTGAGCATGGTCAAGCACGCGGTGGCGACGGCCCCCAGCGACCTTCGAGGCGAGCGCGCGAGCCTGCGCGCCCTCGACTGGCGCTATCTGCTGCCTCGGCCCCCGAGCGGCGCGTTTGAGCGTCTGGTCCTGCTTGGCGGCAGCGAGGCGCTGGCCGAGCGGATTCGGGAGCAGGGGGTAGCGCGGGCGGTGAGCCGAGCCGTGGTCGGGGATGGCACGGCGGATGCCCTGGTCGCCCTCTACCCGGCCCGCCTGTCCTGGCGCGACGTGGCGCGCTGTCTCGCGCCCGGCGGCGTCTTTTACGCCGAGCTGCAGACCCCTCCCTGGCCGGGGGGGTGGACTATGCACCGCCTGCGGCGCAGGCTGAGCGTGGCTGGCCTGACGCCGTACGGAGCGTACTGGGTTCGCCCCGGCCTGACCGACCGCCAGATGTACGTCCCGCTGGACCCCTCGGGCGCGCTCCATTGGTGCCTGGATACCCTACATGCCCCGGCTACTCTGACCCAGGGGCTGCTGGCCGCCGCGCTACGCCGGCTAACCGCCTTCCGCTCGCTGCCCGGGAGCTTGCCCCTGACGTCCTACGCGGTGACAGGTGCCCGTGGGGCCCGTCGCCCGGCAGGGTTCATATTTGGCGCGCCCGTCGTGGCGCAGGCGGGGCAGGATCAGGTGTATCCCCTGGTCATCACGGCGGGCCACGATGGCAACCGCGTCGCCGTCCTGCCCTTTGCCCGCGCCGGGCGCCACCCCCTGGCCGTGCTTAAAGTCGCGCGCCACCCGGCGCTCAACCATCGAGTGACGGACGAACAGGCGGCGCTGGGCACGCTGGCCGAGATGCTGGATGACCAGGTGCGGCGGACGATCCCTCAACCGCTCGGCTCCTTCGCCTGGGGGAACCTGAACGTCGGGGTCGAGAGCTGCGCGCCAGGGCGGCCGCTATCCTCCGCCTCTCCAGCGCGGGGGGTATCGCCGCGCCAGAGGCATCACGATCTGCGGCAGGCCGTGGCCTGGCTCACCTGTTTCAATCAACGGACACGGACGGGGTCGGGGGTCTGGGGCCAGGCCGAAGTGGAGGAGTGGGTGGAGCGGCCCTTGGCGGCCTACGCCCACCACTTCGGGCTGACCCCCCAGGAAGAGACGCTGTTCGGCGCCGTCCGCCACCGGGCGAACGCGCTCAGGGGAGCTGCCCTCCCTCTGGTGTGGGTGCATTGGGGCTTCGACGAGCGCAACATCTTTCGCCAAGGCGACCAGTTGACCGTGATAGACTGGGAGGGCGGCAGCCCTGGCCCCCCATTGTACGACCTGCTGTATTTCGTGACGCGCTGGAGCTATGGAGCCTATCGCGCGCAGGACGCGGCGGCGCGGCAGGCGTGCCTGGTCCGTTTGTTCTGCACGCCACGCCGGGACGATCCGGTCCAGCAGGCTGTTCACGGGGCAGTCGACGGCTACCTGAGCGACCTGGGCCTGGACCCGCGCTGCGTGTCCCTCTTTCTCGTCACCATGCTGGTGCAGCGGGCGTTAGGCCGCGTGGATTACCAGGTCGCCACCCAGTCGCCGGTCCAGGCGCTGCGCCAGGGGAACGAGTATGTGGAGAGCATTGGCCGGCTCGCCGCGCACGTGGAGCGCCTGTTTGAGATAGCGGGCGAGGGGAGATGAGGCATGGCAAGTGGACCGAGTAAGATGCTACATAGCTTGAGGAACGGTATTCCGCTGGAACAGCGGCTGCGGTTGCGGCAGTATGCGCGCCGGCTGTCGCGGCCGGCGTGGCTCGGTACGTTGCGGCGCACGCGGCCGCTGAGTGACATGTGGGGCTACGACCGGGGCACACCCGTGGATCGCCTCTACATCGGGCGCTTCCTGGCCGACCACTCCACCGACATTCAGGGCCGAGTGCTGGAGGTCAAAGACAGCGCGTATACAGCGCGGTTCGGGCAGGGTGTGGCGCGGGCGGATGTCCTCGATGTAGACCCGTCCAACGCCCAGGCGACGCTGATCGCTGACCTGGCCGGCGGTGGGCTGCCGGAGAACGTGTACGACTGTTTCATCCTCACCCAGACGCTCCAGTTCATCTACGACACGCGCGCGGTCATCCGCAACGCTCACCGCCTGTTGCGGCCCGGCGGGGTCCTGCTGGTTACTGTGCCCGCCGTGAGCCGACTGGACCGCCGCCTGCCCGACTATTGGCGCTTCACGGCGGCCTCGTGTCACGCGCTGTTTGGCGAGGTCTTTGACCCGGACCAGGTGACGGTGCACTCCTACGGCAGCGTCCTGACGGCCATCGCGTTCCTGGAGGGCATGGCGGGCGAGGAATTGTCGCGGGCCGAACTCGACGCGCACGACCCGTTCTTTCCGCTCCTGATCGCCGTGCGAGCGGTCAAGACGCCAAAACTCTGAAGGTCAATCAGAGCCTATAAGGAATTGGTAGACAATGTTGTATGCGACGACACAACCGATAGCTTATCAAGCAGCCGGGCACGTCATCCCCGACACATCACTCATCATCTGTTCGCGCAATCGGGCCAAACTCCTGATGGAGACCGTCGCGTCTGTGTTGCATGGGGATGCCCTGCCGGCGGAACTGCTCATTGTTGACCAGAGTGACAGTCCCCATCCCACGTTGCAGACCCTGACGCCGCCTCAGGGTATGACGTGGCGCTATATCTGGACGGACTCGCGGGGGCTGGGCCACGCCCGCAATATCGGGATCGCCCAGTCTCAACATAACATAATCGTATTTGTGGATGATGACGTACTGGCTCCCTCGACGTGGTTTAGCGCTCTGGTCCAGGCCCTGATGGAAGCGGGGCCACGGACGGCTGTCACGGGGCAGGTGGTCCAGGCGGATATGGCCGTTCCCGGTGGCTTTGCCCCCTCGCTCAAAACCGACTCGGCCCCGGCCCTGTATGAGGGGCGCGTGGACATGGATGTGTTGTGGGCCAACAACATGGCGATGTACCGTAGTCTGATAGAGGCGATTGGCGGGTTTGACGAGCGGCTAGGCCCGGGGGCGCGCTTCGCCTCGGCCGATGACAACGAGTTTGGCTTTCGCCTGCTTGAAGCGGGCTTCCGTGTTCTGTATGCCCCCTCGGCGCTCATCTACCACCGCGCCTGGCGTTCGGACCGTGACTACCTGTACGTGCGCTGGACCTATGGTCGTGGTCAGGGGGCCTTCTATGCCAAGCACCTGCGCCTGTCGGACCCGTATATAGCGCGTCGGCTCTGGCGGAGCGTGCGCCGCCATGTCGTGAATGCGGTGGTCCGCCTGCGGCTGCAGCGACAACTCGCCTATGGGGACGCGGTCTACACCCTAGGCCTGCTGTCGGCGGTCAGCGAATGGCTGTTGACCCAGCGCGGCGCGCCTGACAAGGGGTAACCTATGGTGATGCGTTATGCAATCCGACCGCTGCGGCAATCGTTCAAGGCCTACCGCCGCCGCCACGATCTCTACGGTGCGCCATGTTCACGGCTGACCTATCCCGCCTGGCTCGTCCACGATCGCCTGGAATGGGGCCGCTTGGGGCAGTATATCGCTCTGTCGCGCCGGATACCCGGCTGGACACGCGGCGAGGAGGCGGTCGCCCTGGCCCTGGCGAGCCAATCGCTGCCCCAGGCTGCGGTGGTGGTGGAGATTGGGTCGTTCCTGGGCCGCTCGGCGGTGCTGCTGGCGGGCGCGCGTAAGCTCCAAGGCTCAGGCAAGGTCTACTGCGTTGACCCCTTCGATGCTTCGGGCGACGCCTTCTCCGCGTCGGTCTATCAAGCCCTCAGGAGCGGGAAGGGCCGGTCGCTGCGCGAGCGGTTCGACGCGAATATCCGCCGCGCTGGTCTGACCGACTGGGTGGAGGTGTGCCAGGGGCGCGCCGAGGAGGTCGTCGGTGATTGGAACCAGCCGATTGACCTCTTATTCCTGGACGGCGACCAGTCGTTTGGTGGCGCCCAGAGCGCGTACAATCTCTGGGCGCCCTATCTGAAGCCGGGCGGCCTGCTGGCGATCCACAACTCGCGCCCGGGCGCCTACCACGAGAGCCATGACGGGCAGCGCCGCCTCGTGGCCGACATCATCGGCCCGCCCCAGTACGTGGATGTCCTCTGTCGAGGGACGACCACCTTTGCCCGTAAAATCAGTGATGCTGGGTAGGAGAGTCCGAATGCTAACGATGCTACAGCACGCCCATGAACCGGCGGTCTCGGTCAACCCTTTACCGCCGACCAGCCTGGTCATCTGCTCGCGCAACCGCGCCAAGCTGCTATTTGAGAGCGTGGCGTCGGTGCTCAAGGGCGAGGCGGTGCCTACCGAACTGCTCATTATGGACCAGAGCGACTGGCCTCACCCCACCTTGTCTACCCTGGGCCAGACGCGCGGTTGCGACGTGCGCTATATCCGTACCCGGGCGCAGGGGGAGAGTCCCGCCAAGAATGAGGCCATGACCCTGGCGCGCTATCCCATCGTGATCTTTACCGACGACGACGTGCTCGTCACGCCGACCTGGTTTCGCACCCTGGTCGAGGCGGTCCAGGCGGCCGGGCCGCAGAGTATCGTGATGGGCCAGGTCCCGCCCTTGCAGGAGGATACGGCGGAGGGATTCGCGCCGACGCGCAAGGTGGGCGACGCCCCAGAGACCTATACCGGCCGCATCGGGCGCGACGTGCTCTGCCCCATCAACATGGGGATGTACCGCTCGGCGGTGGAGGCGGTCGGGGGCTTTGACGAACGGTTGGGGGCGGGCGCCCCCTTCCCCGGCGCGGAGGACAACGACTTTGGCTTCCGCTTGCTGGAGGCGGGCTATCGCATCCTCTACGAGCCGCGCGCTGTGGTCTACCACCGCGCCTGGCGTCGCGAGCGTGACTTTCTCCCGCTCAAGTGGACGTACGGACGCGGCCAGGGCGCGTTTTATGCCAAATACCTGAGCCTCCGCGACCGCTATATCCTGGATCGGATGGTCTACGACGTGACCCGCCATGTACGGCGGCTGCCGCAGCGTGTGCGCTGGCTCGACCGGCGCGGGCTGTTAGGCGATATTGTTTATACCCTTGGGGTGCTCTCTGGGGCTACAGAATGGTTACTGACACAACGAAGGGCGCGCGCCTCCGCCGACGGTTAGCGCGCAACACCGCCACCAACTATATCGCGCGGGTCATTATGCTCGGCGCCAGCTTTCTGCTGACGCCGTTCATCCTGCGCGAGTTGGGCACGACTACCTACGGCCTGTGGCTCCTTGTCGGGTCGGTGGCGGGCTATAGCTCGCTGCTGGATTTTGGCATCGCCCAGTCTGTCGTGAAGTACGTCGCCGAGTACCGCGCGAAAGGCGAGATGGAGACGGCGCGTCACCTGGTGGCGACGGCGCTCTGGCTCTACTCCTTGCTTGGCCTGGTGGCGGTAGCGCTGGGGCTGTTCATCGCGCCGCTGTTCCCCTCGCTGTTCGGGGTGCCGCCCGAGCAGCAGGCCACGGCGGTGACCCTCGTCCGGCTGGCCGGCCTCGCGGCCGGTCTCGCCATTCCGTGTACCATCACGACCTCGGTGCTGCGTGGGCTGCAACGCTTCGATGTCGTCAACGTGATCAGCGTGGTCGGTACCCTTGGGACGTTAGCGGGCACAGTGGCGGTGCTCTGGCTGGGCGGTGGTGTGGTCGGCATCGTGCTGGTCAATATTGTGCTCACCATCATCACCCAGATTCCGACTGTCTGGTATATCCGCCGCACCTGGCCGGAGCTGCACCTGGGTTGGCGTGGCGCGCGACGCGCCTATGTGCGGACGATTGTCGAGTATAGCTCGTCGTTCTTCGTGATGAACATCGCCGGACGCCTGGAGACCAAGACCGACGAGATTGTCATCGGCGCCTTTATGTCGGTCGGCGCTGTGACACCCTACGCCCTGGCCCGCCGCCTGAGTGAAATCACCCAGATTCTCACGGACCAGTTCCTCAAAGTGCTGCTCCCCCTGGCCTCGGAACTGCACGCCGAAGACGACTGGGGGCGCCTGCGGCTGTTGTACACCACCAGTTCACGCCTGACCCTGGCGATCTTCCTGGCGATTGGCTGCCCCGTGATGATGCTGGCGCCGGCCCTCCTGACCGTCTGGGTCGGAGCGGAGCAGGCGCCGTATGCCTATCTCGTCGTCATCCTCACTCTCGCCAGCCTGCTCAGCGTCAGCCAGTGGCCAGCGGCGACGATTCTGCAGGGCATGGCCCGCCACCGCCTCCCCGCGCTCACTGCCCTGGGCGCCGGGCTGCTCAACCTGGCGCTGTCCATTGTCCTGCTGGCGCGCTTTGGGCTGGTCGGCGTCGCGGTGGGCACCCTGATTCCCACCGCCCTCGAGTCCATTGGCTTTGTGTTGCCCTATGCCCTGCGCACCCTTGGCATCAGTGTCAAGGAACTGCTCCAGACCGTTGTCCTGCCCGCCCTGCTCCCCGTGGGGCCGACGCTCATCGTGCTGGCGCTCCTGCCGCAGGCTCTGGACCTCCGCTCCCTCCTCGCCGTCCTCGTCGCCGCCGCGCTGGGGGCCTTGACCTACGTGGTGGGCTATCTGCTGCTCGGCACCAGCCGCCTCGAGCGGCACACCTATCGGGATGTGGCCCACAGCGCGTACCACCTGGTCGCGGCGCGGCTGCGCGGTATTGGTCTCAGCTAGCAATCCATGCTATAAGTTCCCCCAGTGCCAGGTGGACCGCGTCTTGCCTGACCTGCTGCTAACCAGCCGCGTGTAACCGAGGTGGACCTGATGACGAACCTCTATCCCCTGCAACTCCAGCCTGAATACCGCGACTACGTGTGGGGTGGGGATCGCCTGCGGCCCGGCCACGCCCCGACCGCCGAAGCCTGGATCGTCTATGAGCAGGACCGGGTTGCCAATGGTCCGCTGGCCGGGCGGACGCTGGCCGAGGTCGCGGTGGAGGCCGGCGTTGCCCTGTTGGGCGAGCGGGTCACCGCGCGGACGGGCCAGCGGTTTCCCCTGCTGATCAAGCTGCTCGACTGCGCCCAGTGGCTGTCGCTCCAGGTCCACCCCAACGACGAGCAGGCGGCGCGGCTGGAAGGCCCCGACCACTTCGGCAAGACCGAAGCCTGGTATGTGCTGGACGCCGCGCCCGACGCGCGGCTGGTGGCGGGACTTCGGCCAGGAGTTGGCCCGGAGCGCATGGCCGAGGCCGTCCGCGCGGGGAGCATCATGGACCTGGTTCAGTTCCACCCGGTCCAACGGGGTGACACCGTTTTTATCCGCGCCGGCACGCTGCACGCCCTGGGGCCGGGGCTACTCATCTACGAGGTCCAGCAGACGTCGGACCTGACCTACCGCGTCTACGACTGGGGGCGCCCCCAGTCCAACGGTCGCGTGCTCCACATCGACAAGTCGCTGGCCGTCATGGACCCCCAGGCAGGCGGCGACGTGAGCCCTGCCGAGGACCGGCGCCGGCGCCAGACCCTGTGCCAGTCGCCCTACTTCCGCCTGGAACTACTCGCCCCCAGTGCCGACCCGCTCGCCCTGGATACGGCGGGCCAGACCTTCCACGCCCTCACCGTGGTCGAAGGCGAGGCGCAGGTCACGGCCGCCGACCACCGCCTGACCCTCCGCCCCTTCGACACCGTGCTCATGCCCGCTTCGACTGGGGAGTACACTCTCACATCAGTTGACCGCGCCACAGTATTGAAGGCCAGCGTCGAGTAGTTGAACCTCTCGTGGTAGGGGGTCCCGGCATGTCCCTGTCTGCCTCAGTCTTATGACGCAGCTGCATAACAAATAATGAGTATGCGCGTTGTAACTACAGGGCATGCTTGATCTGGTCTCTCACTTTAGCAAAACGACGGTGTAGCAGCTCTAGCATTTGCCTCGCCTAACAATTAGGCAACCAATTGCTGTCCCTGGTGACCGCTTGTAGGTTATGGCTATGTCAAGACTCTGCGTGAGGATGACTTCTCTGATCATGGCGATAACTACTCTATCGCTCCTTATGATAAACAGTGGATGTTCGCGCCCTGATAGTCAGCCGCCTGAAACAAGCAGAGCTATACCGAGCCGGGCTACTGCGTTTGTTTCGCTCCCTACGAGACCCGTTCAGTCACCTTCGCCAAACGTTTCGCCAACCACTGCCGATGGCTCAATTCCACGGGCAGGACGGGGCGCTGCTGGCGATCCTGGTTCGGCCCCAGGACGTCCTAGTGCAACCATGCCAACGCCTACTGTCGCTGCTGCGCAACCCAGTGGCCCAGGCTCATCCGCGAACACAGTGACGCAGCCGCAGAACCCCTTAGCCTCTGCTACTCCATTTAGTCCGCTTAAGTTCAAGTCAGTACCGCCTGCAGGTGTGCCGCGCCAGTTAAGTTTTATTGGTGGGGGTGGAGGCGGGACACGCTACGAAGAGACAGAGGGATGCTCATCTACGCCGAAGTTGAACCCGCGCATAATCACATCGGACTTACAAGGGCTCCAGGCCGTTCCAGAAGCCGAAAAGCTCGACGAATTTGCTATTGTTGCGGTTGGATTCGCTCCTAACCGGAATATCCTGGTCCAAGTGACCTATCCAGATGGGAAAGTTGACCCGTACAATCTCAAACCCTACTGCTTGGGTTCGCACCGAGAGTGGGGCGCCCCTCTAGAATGGATTGGCTTGCCTGGCGAACCCGCCGGCCGTTATAGAATTTCGGCTAGCCAGGAGGGGCTGCAAGGTGCTAAGGTCGTGGCACAAGGAGCCTTTAATATAATCCCCGCCAAGCAGCCTCGTATCTCGATTCCCGTGGACTTTTTTAATACTAGCGGTACGGTATATGTCGGACCAGGAAACCCAGTTTCGATCTACCTGAGTGGCTTTCGACCAGGAACACAGGTTCCCCTGTATCTCTATCGCAGTGGCAAGTGCCCTGATGATCGAGAGAAAACATGTCCCGAGTACGCGACGGAACTCCAAATACGTGTTGATGACCGAGGCGAGGCCCATTATCTTCTCAGAACACAACCAGATGATCCTGAGGACGAATACACCATTACCGCCGGCACGTATGATGAGCGTAAACCCTACCTAACAGCTGGATTTGTACTGCGACGGTAGATGGTCACAACCTAGCGCGGCGCTTTCGTGGGGGGAACCTCCATTCGCTGTCCGTATAGACTGTCCCGCACTTGTTGGTAGGGAGACGGCCGCCGCACATCCAGGCGGATCGCTTCGTCCCATGCTTTATCGGCGCGCTCATACTCGTAGAGGCCCTCGTAAAGCTGTGCCTGCATCTGGTAGAATAAGGCTCGTTGCTCCGTGTAGTCGCTTCGATACGATCGGTTTGACAAGAGATTGATGGCCTCCTGGTATTCCTGAACAGCCTGACGATAGTCTTCTATACTCGCTATGTCGTCTGACTTAGGCCTTAACCAATACACTAATCCTCGGTAGGCATAGGCATTTGCCGCACGTTCTCTAAGTAGGTCTTCGTTGCTGCGCTGGAAATCGGTGATCACTACCCCAAACTCTCTATTCGCATCTTCCCAGAGGTTGCCAGCCCCCGCAGAACTGAGACACAGATAGACTCGTCCAAGGCCAAAGGCTGCTTTGGTTGGGATATAGGCTTTCGTGGGCTGATCCTGAGCAGCCAACACCGCCTGGTATCCATTCAAGGCGGTCCACAACTCGGCTACATTGGCCTTGCCAGCTGTACAATCCTCCCCCCGTGCCTTATGGAACAAGACCTCAGCTAAGCCTATCTTAGCGCGAGCGTAATCAGGCTTTACAGCCAGGGATCGCCTGTAATAGCTCTCCGCCGCGTCTAAGTTGTGGAGTTTATTGTGGGTATTGCCTAGAAATAAATAGAGAATTTCCTTCCCAGAAGATCGTCGATCTATACCCTCATCCCAATTCGCCTCAGCCTTTTGGAGGTGCGTTAACGCTTTAACTGCATTGCCGTTCTTGTAGAGGCTAAGACCAAGGATAAACTCGACCAGCGACTGTACACGAAGTACCAGTTGGGCTCGCAGTTGTCGTAGTTCCTCTACATCATCTAGACTTTGAATCTGCAATGCGCTGAGTTCGTACTCGCCTATAAGTTCCTCTGCATCCTCGAACTTAGTAGAGGACAGGTACATCCCGGGTGTCAGGTTGATTATATCGTCTTGTTTTTGCAGGTAGGCATAAATTACAACGTCAGCGCCTATTTCACCTGCCAGCTTTTCTGCTGACCTCGCCCGTTCTTCCATGGTGGCTCCTATAATTAGTCGAGTCTGAGAGGGAGCCTGAACCCCAATGAAGTACTTCTCGATTGGAATATTAGCCGAGGCATTCAAATCCTCCAACTGTTCTTTTAACGTCTGGTATATTAAATTCGCCAGGTCGGCTTGCGCCTCGACTAAATCCCCTTGATCATTCAGTTCACCGAACTTCGCCACAGCGACCTTTAAGTCGCCGTTCATTCGGGGAAGAGGTGTCGGAGGCAGCAGTGCTGGGGTATGTACTGATATTCCATAAAATTGGAGAATGGTAAAAACAGACGCCACCAGCGAGACTAGGCCCGCGAGCATGCTTCCCACCCATATGGGGTTCGAACGCGGACGGAGATAGTAGCGTAACCAGGGTTTAAAAGTACGGTGTGAAAGAGCCGGGGGCTCGGACCTCTCTGTTAGCTCTCCATCCTTTAACTGAAGCTTAGACCAGGGAATGCTTTCAATTAGCTCCGCCACCCTATCCCACCGGATTTCGGGACGCTGTTTGCGGCCAACATCAATCAGTTCTAGCAGCCGGTCTTCTCGAGCAAGCCGCCAGATCAAAGAGATCAATAAGGAGCTCTTAGGTCCACTTGGTAGGTCCTCGTCATCAAGTCCCAGATCGAAACACAGCATTTGTAACTCGTCTCGACTGAAACGAGTGGCAAGGAACTCGCGGAGTTGACGTAGCTGTTTCTCTGTCTCAGCCATCACTATGTCCCATACTAAAACAACTTCTATAGATATTAACGCAAGAGGGCGGTTTAAATGTTATGTTCCAGACGTAGGCGCCTTCTTTTCAGAAGTCCTTGGCATATTCGAACGTAGTCTCTCCAGCTCAACGCTTAACATCGAGGCCAGCAGAGATAGGCGGCTACAGTGTCCTACATAACGACCCGGGCTAAGTAGCACCGGGTTGTGGGTATAAAGGTGGGGCCCTTACTCGTCGCCTG
>CAZFUK010000057.1:0-15226 GCA_964522005.1 uncultured Anaerolineales bacterium
TAGGCGGCGTCAATGATTTCGAGCACGTGGTGGCCGTCCTCCAATGTCACCAGGGGCGGGCTGCCCGTCTGCACCGCGCGGATGAAGCCTGTCACGAACTGGTAGCCGACCTCCCCGCCGTAGACCGGCCGCTCCACTTTGGGGAAGTCCATGACGCGCACCGGCGCGGTCTGCCAGGCTGGGCCCGCGCTGACCACGGTGAACGGCCCCGGGTCCATGGGCCGCCAGGTGACATGGCCCTGGGTCCCGCGCAGGATAACACTGGCGTCGCCGGCGGGGCCGGCGCGGGGCAGGAGAAAGCCGTTGTGCAGGCTGGCGTGAACTCCGTTAGCGAACTCCATGACGACGGTCGAGACATCTTCCAGGTCGTCCAGAATCAGGCCCTCGACGCGGCTGCACAGCGCGACGACCGAGCGCACCCGTGCCTGGGCCAAGGCCAGCATGAGGGCCAGCCAGTGGCAGCCCTGCTGGTGGAGCATGCCGCCGCCTTCGGTGGCGCGGCGAAATGCCCAGTTGTGGGGGTCACGCAGGCCGGGGCCGAACTTGGTCGTGACGTGCCGCATCTCGATGTCCACCAGCCGCCCCAGGATGCCCTGGTCCCGCAAGCGGCTGATCTCCTGGGCGGCCGGCTCATACGCCCACGGGAAGCCTACCTGGACGACCACGCCCTGGCGCGCCACCGTCTCCAGGAGCGGGCGCATCTCAGGCGCGGTCTTCGCGGCGTGCTTCTCGATGAACATGTGCTTGCCGGCGTCGGCCAGGCGGAGCGCCACATCGCGGGCCTCGCTCGGCGGGACCATCACCACCGCGATGTCGAAGTCCTCCCGCGCCAACAGGTCGTCCAGGCTGGTGTAGAGGCGCGCCTGGGAGTCGAAGTGAGGGATGGCGGCCAGGTTGGCTGCTTGCTCGGCCGCCCACTCGCAGTAGGCCACCACTTCCACGTCGGGCAGGACCCGAAACGTCTTGAGCAGGCCGTGGCCCTTGGCCGGGTCCAGGCTGCCCGCGTGGTTGCGCAGGCCGATCATGGCCGCCTTGAGCGGTTGAACACTGGTCATCGCTGGCGCATCCCCTTAATAGTCCATCCCCGGCGCGACGGCGTTGAGCAGGGCTTCGCCCGCCAGGTAGCGCCGCAGGTTGGCCTCGAACAGCGGCATGGCGGCGTCCCAGTAGTCGTAGCGGACGCCGGACATGTGCGGCGTGACGACCAGGTTGGGAACCTGGTAGAGCGGGCTGCTCGACGGCAGCGGCTCCTGGGCGAACACGTCCAGGCAGGCCCCGCCCAGCTGCCCTCGGTTCAGCGCGGCGATGAGGGCGTCGTCGTCCACTGTCGCGCCGCGCCCAACGTTCACGAGGTAGGCGGTTGGCTTCATGGCGGCGAGCGCCTCGGCGTTTATCAAGCCGCGCGTCTGAGGCGTCAGCGGCAGGCTGAGGGCGACGAAGTCGGCCTCGGCCAGCGCGGCGTGCAGCTCGGACACCGGGTAGACGCGGTCGGGCAGGCTGCCGTCCGGGTCGCCCGTGCCCGGCTCGTGGTAGCCGGTGTCCTCCCGCACCTCAGGACGGTTGCGGACGGCCACGATACGCATCCCAAAGGGTTTCGCCAGCCGCGCCGTCTCGCGCCCCACGCTGCCGTAGCCCACGATGGTCAGCGTCTTGCCGCGCAGCACCCGCCCGCCCAGGGCCGTTCGGTTCGGCGCCCAGGTGCGGGCGATGTGCAGGCCGTGCAGAATGTAGAGGTTGCGCGTCCAGGCCAGGATGGCGGTGATAGTGAACTCGGCCATGGCGACGGCGGCCACGCCGCTAAACGTCGTGACCTGGACGCCGCGCTGCCAGGGCGGGTTCGCCAGCAGGTGCTCGATGCCCGCCGCCGAGATCTGCATCCACTTGAGGCGCGGCCAGCGCGACAGGTCGTGGAGCAGGGTGTCGCAGAACAGGACCTCGGCCTCGGGGTGGCCCTCCGCTTCGGGGTCGCTGTCGGGCCGATGCTCGATGACCAGGCGCGGCGAGACCGCCCGCAGGCCGGCGACCTGCTCGTCGGTGAGGGGGTAGGTGTTCAGGATGTAGACCTGGTCGCTCATGCAGGTAGCTCGACCGTCTGGCCGGTGCGCGCCGCCTCGTGGGCGGCCTCGATGATCTGGAGCGAGCGAATGGCGTCCTCGACGGTATAGCCGCTCTCGCCTTCGCCTCGAATCGCCTGGACGAACGCCTTGATGAGGGCGTAGCCTTCCGCGCCGTAGCCGTCCATCTTGGCCGTCGGGATATCGAAGCGGCGCTGCGGAGCCGTGGTCCAACTGGGGTCGCTGCTCTTGATGGTGACCGCGTTATCGTCCACGTTCCACCTGGCCCAGCCCTGCGAGCCGCGCATGCCCATGGCAATCTCGTTGTCGCCCTGCGTGAAGTAGCCTGTGTGCAGGCTACCAATCATGCCATTGGCGAACTGGAGCGACACCGCCGCCGCGTCCTCGACGTCAATGGGGGCGCCGCTGACGTTGGCCTCGATGGAGGCCACGCGTGTCACTTCCGAACTGGTCAGGTAGCGCATCAGGTCGAACCAGTGGCAGCCGAGCCAGTTCAGGATGCCGCCGCCGGTCATCTCGTTCTTGAAGGACGGGTTCTGGGGGTTGCGACGCATGACGCTGGTGGTCAGGAAGCGGAAGTCAATGGAGTAGGGCTTACCCAGCAGCCCGTCGTCGTAGGTTTGCTTGATGAGCTGGCTGACCGGGTGGAACCGCCAGGAGTAGCCGCACGAGAATACCAGCCCCTGCCGCTCGACGGCCTGGGCGATGGGGACCAGGTGGCTGGAGTGGGTGGCGAAGGGCTTCTCCATCCACAGGTTCACGCCCGCGTCCACCACCTGCTGCGCCATGGCGGGCATGTCACGCGGGTAGGCGGACACCATCACCGCGTCGGGCTGGGCCTTCTCGATCAGTTCCGGGATGCTGCCGTAGAAGGGAACCGCCTGGGCGTTGGGCTTGAGCCGCCCTCGCGCCGTGTCCGGGTCCGGGTCGTAGAAGCCGACCAGTTCGATGTCGTCGGGGAAGAGCATCAGGGTGTCGCGGAACATATTGGCGTGGATGGCGGTGACGCCCGCCTGGGCGATGCGTACTTTGCGGGTCACAAACCCTCCTTGTTAGCTCGACTTGCTCGGTAGCAAAGATGGTTGCGACTGTCACCCTGAACGAAGTGAAGGGTCTCGCTTTTGTCAGACGAGATGCTTCGCTTCGCTCAGCATGACAGTCGGGGAGTATTTGCAATAGAGCAAGCCTGTCTTAATCACATGCAAAACTTCCCAATGAGTCGCCCGTAGACCGTCACGGCCTCGCGCAACTGGGCCACCTCAATCCACTCGCCGTCGGTGTGCGCCTGCGCGATGTGGCCCGGCCCCAGCACCACCAGGGGGCACAGGTTCTTCAGGAAGAAGGCGTCGGTCCCAAAGGGCACCGTCACCGCGCGCCCGGCCCCCGTCGCCGCCAGCGCCGCGCGTACCAGCTCGCTCTCCGGCGGGGTGTAGACGGCGTCGTACTTGCGCCAGGTGATCTCCAGGCCGTGGGCTTCCGCCCGCGACCGAATGTACGCGGTCACTTCGTCGGAGCGGTCGCCGGGCATGGGGCGGAACCCAATGCGGCAGACCGTCTTGGACGGCGTGATATTGGTCGGCACGCCGCCGTCGTTGATGACCAGGTTGAAGCCATTGGTCGGCGGGTCGAACTCCGCGTTCTGGTGGCTGGGGTCAGACTTGAGCGTTTTCGCCAACTCGGCCATCTCCGCCAGGAAGGGAATAATCAGGAAGTTGGCCGAGATGCCCCGGTCGGTGCTGGTATGGGCCGCCACACCGTGGGCCGTGACAATCATCTGGACGCCGCCCTTGTGGGCATACACGGGCACCAGCCCCGTTGGCTCGGCCACAATACCGGCCACCGGGGCCGCCTCCCGCAGCAGCCGCGACTCGGCCGCCACCTGCTGCGCGCCGCCCCCGCCAATCTCCTCGTCGGCGGTGAACACAACCAGGACGGGCCGGCGCAACTGGCTCGCCGGTACGCCGGCCGCCGCCATGACGGTGGCCGCCCCTGGCCCCTTCATGTCCGCGCTGCCCAGCCCGACCAGCCGCCCACCTTCCTCAAGCGGGGTGAAGGGGGCGCGGCTCCAGCCGACGCCCGGCACGGTGTCGGTGTGCGAGAAGAAGGCCAACCCGCCCGTCCCCTGGCCGCGCTGCCCGACCAGGCTCACCTTGCGCTCGCCCTGCTCGTCGGTGTACTCCAGCCACTCGGTGACGAAGCCTAGCTCGTTGAGCGTGGCCTCCAGGTAGTCGGAGATGGCTACGTTGCTCCGGAAGCTCTCCGACGGATAGGTGATTAACTCGGCCGTCAACTGCACCACGTCCAATGCCATAGTAGCCTCAATGCACCTTCATCGGATAGTTGCGCAGCTCCGGCGGGAGCGGCAGCGACACCGGCTTCATCCCGGCGTCGGACGAGAGGTGGAACGCCGTGATGGTCTCGATGACCGAGCGTCCATCTTCCACCGTCGAAACCGGCTGGTCCCCGCTCTCGATGCAGTGCATGAGATCGCGATAGGCGGCCTGCTCGGCGTCATAGCCGACCCACGGCCCGGTGCCCGTGAAATCGCGGCGGAGCACCGGCTTCCAGGCGTCGCGGTGGCTGCGGGTGTCGGCCTCCCGCGCCCGGTAGTCCACCTCGAAGGTGATCTCATCCACCGAGATGCGGCCCTTGGTGCCACAGAACAGGTAGGTGTAGGGCAGCAGGACATCGTTCATACAGTCCAACGCCAGGCGGAAGCCATTGGCGTAGGTGATGAAGCCCATCGCGCCGGGGTCGTCCACGAGGCGCGTGTTGTAGACCGGGTGGTCGTCCACCCGGGTCAGGTCCAGCCCACGCCCGACCCGCCCCACCACCTCGACCGGCTGGCTGTCCAGAATGAAGTTGAGGGCATCGAAGAAGTGCGTGCCATTGGAGCCGACACGGCCGCTGGCCCAGTACATATAGCCGTGCGACGGCCGGCCAATCTCGCCGTTGCGCAAGGCGTCGCGCAGGCGGATGATGGACGGGTTGTAGCGGCGCTGGTGGCCCATCACAAACACCGTGCCGCCCGCCTTGCAGTCGTTGACCATCTGATCGGCGTCGGCCAGGTTGCACGTCATCGGCTTCTCGCAGTAGATGCCGCGCACGCCTCGGGCGATGCTATCATGGGTGATGGCGGCATGGAAGTAGCCCGTCGTGCCGATGGTCACAATATCCAGGTCGGCCTGGGCCAGCATGTCCTGGTGGCTCTCATAGACGGCCACGTCGGGCAGTTCGGTCTGCGCCTTGTCGCGCAGCTCGGGCTTCAAGTCGGCCACGGCGACCAGCCTGGCCCCCGGCAGCCCCAGCCACGCCTGGCCCAACTGCCGCGCCCGCCCGCCGTAGCCCACCAGCCCGACTCGATACTCACGCGAAGTATCCATCAGTTGCTCCTCAAGGGACTGTCACCACGGAGGCACGGAGACACAGGAGGCGAAAGATAAAACTAGACTCAGTGGCCTCTGTGTCTCTGTGGTTCGATAAGAGCCAGTCTAGGCGAGAGCGAACACCGGCTTGCGGTAGTGGACCGCCACCTTGCGGACCGCCGCGACCATGTCGGCGATGTCCTCCTCGGTGAAGCTGGGCCGCATCTGGATGTTGACGCTCCGCCGCATCAGCGCCTCGCCGTTGGGACACTCGACCAGGCGGTAGTCAATGGGGTGCTCGCGGCCGTAGTCCAGCGGGAAGCGGCTGTGGCCGTAGAGGGCCGGCTCGGCCAGGAACGGGTTGCGGTACAGCGGCCCTTCCTTGCCCGTGCCGATGTACGGCCCGCCCATGGGCACACCTTCCTTGCTGACGGCCTCGGCAAACTGCCAGGCGTCGCACGTCAGGCGGTCGGTGTCCAGGGTCAGGCCGTAGACCCAGTAGGTGTTGCGGTCGCCGGGGCGCACCCGCTGCGGGGTCAGCTCGTCCAGGTCGGCCAGCCCCGCCGTCAGGGCGTGGGCCGCCTGAATCTTGGCCTCGATGTAGCCGTCCACCATCTTCATCTGCGACAGCAGCAGCGCTGCGATGAGGTCGTTCATGCGGTAGTTGGGGCCAAGGAAGTAGTTGGCATAGGGCCGCCCGGCGTAGGGGCCGCCGGCGCGGGGCAGGGCGGCGTCGGAGAACAGCAGCCCGCGCTCCCACAGCGACTCGTTGCTGGTCAGGACCATGCCGCCGATGCCGGCCGACAGGTGCTTGCCGCCGAAGGAGTAGCCCGCGATGTCGCCCATGGAGCCGACGATGCGCCCCTGGTACTCCGCGAAGTGAGCCTGGGCGCAGTCCTCGATGAGGAACAGGTTGTGGCGGCGGGCGATGTCGGCCAGGGCGTCCATGTCGCACGGGTTGCCGAACAGGTGGACGGCGATGATGGCCCGCGTGCGCGGCGTGATCTTGGCCTCGACGTCGGCGGGGTCGAGGGTGTAGGTGTCGTCAATGTCCGCGAACACGGGCACGCAGTTGTGGAGCAGCAAGCCGATGATGCTCCCGGCCGAGGTCCATGGCGTGACGATGATCTCGTCGCCGGGGTCGGGGTTGATGGCGGCTACGGCGACATGCATGGCCGCCGTGCCCGACGTGACGCTCATGCCGTGGCGGACGCCGTGCCGCGCCGCGAACACCTTTTCAAACTCGAACACCCGCTTGCCCTTGCCCACCGCGCCCGTGCGGACGACCTCAGCGACGGCTTCGGCGTCGTCCTCGCCAAAGTCATGGCCGGGGCCAAAGGGCCGCGTGCGCACCGGAGTCCCACCCTCAATGGCTAGCCGTTCCTCCATGAGAGACCTCCTTGTCTGATGGCAATGATGACTACCTAAACTGAAGGGCGTACACGTCGGCGTCGGCCAGGGCGAAGCGCAGGCGGACCGGCCGCCCCTGGAGCGCGCCGACGCTCGCCCCGCCCTGCCAGCGCACCTCCGCCTCAATCTCGTCGCCGTACATCTCCTGGCACTCGTCCAGGCTGTAGCCCGGTAGCGGTTGGCCCTGCTCGTCCTGCACTTCGACGCGGACGCTCCCCGCCGCCGAGGTGGCATAGTTCAGGCTGAGACTGTTCCCACTGAACGTGAGGGGCCGCGTCGTCATCTCGCCGCCGGGGAAGTCGGCGTGGAGCGAGGCGAAGCCGTCCAGGCGCAGCGTGCCGCGCTTGAGCCGACACGTGGGCTGGCCGTAGTGGGAAATCCAGTAGATGGACAACTCGTCCGGGCCGGTCTGGTAAATGCCCCAGGCGACCCCGTTGGTGCGGTCCACCCAGTCCTCCAACTCGCGGCCGGGGCGCAGGAACGCCTCGCGCCAGCGATGCCAGTGCAGGCCGTCGCGGCTGCTCATGAAGACGCCGTCGCTCAGGCCATCGTCGTCGTGGTCGTGTTTGGCGCGGCGGGTGGGGAGGAAGCGCTTGGGGAAGGCCAGGTAGAGGTGCGGCGCGCGGGCATAGCTGATGGTCGCGTTGGTGTAGAGGTGTTCGTCCGGCACGTCGTTGTACTGGAGCCACTCGCCCGGCGTCCAGTGGACGAAGTCGGGCGAGGTGGCCCACTTGATGCCGCGCACCCGTTCGCCTGACGCCACGGTGTAGAAGTCGCGGTAGAAGGCGACATAGTGGCCGCGATAGGCGTCCCAGTAGGCCAGGTTCTGCGAGTCGAACGCGCCGTCGCTGATGACCGGCTCCTCGCGCCACTTGCGCCAGTGAATCCCATCTTCAGAGGCGAAGGCGAACAGGTGCGGCCAGCGGCGCACGCCGCGCGGCTCGACCCGCTCCGCCGCCAGGGCTTTGAAGCGTTCGGCGGCTGGCGCGGCCGGGTTGGTGTCCAGGAAGGGGGCGAAGGTCCCCGGCGCTTCCCCCAACAGGATGATGTTGTTGTCGCGCGAGCCGTCCCACTCGACCAGGCCGAGCGTCGGGCGCTCCCAGTGGACCCCGTCGGGGCTGGTCGCCAGGCACGTCGCGCCCTGGCGGTCGTTATAGAAGCCGCGATAGTAGCAGCGATACTCGCCGTCCACCTCGGCCATCGCCACGTAGTGCGCGCCGCCCCCTTCCCAGGGCCGGTCGAAGTACAGCGCGACATCGCGGAAGGTGGGCGAGTGCAGCCGCAGCGCCGCGCCCTGGAGCGTCTCGATGAGCCAGTCGTCCACGAACAGTTCGCGCCGCGAGCCGATGTCGCGCATGGGAGTCTCCTTCGAGGAGTAGTCAGTAGTCAGTAGTCAGTAGTCAGTAGTCAGTAGTCGGTAGTCGGTAGAACACATACCGACTACTTCGTACTGTCTACTGCCTACCTCTCCAGGGGCAGGTAAATCTTGGCGCTGTCACGCGATTGGGACAGCAGGGCGGCGAGCATGATTTCCAGCGTCCACCGCGCGCGACGGGGGGGAGAACTGCTCGGCGCGTCGGTCCAAATCATCTGCGCCAACTCCTGGACGGCGGGCACCAGGGTATCGCCGAAGAGAGGCTTGTAGCCCTCGGCCCACGGCGCGGGGACAGATGTCAGGCCGCCCTCCGGCTTGTCGGTCTTCCAGGCGTGGGCCGTGCTGTCGGTGACGACGTAGCGGCCATTCGGCCCCAGCAGGTCGAACTCGACTACCTGGGGCGTGTTCTTGGCGCTGTTCATGATGGCCCGCGTGCCGTTGGCGAACTCGATGATAATGGTCGAGCCGGGGTCGAGCATGGGGTCCTTGCCGCCCATGCCCTTGTACTCCGTGCCGTAGTCCTCGAAGCCCCGCTCATGGGCCGCGATGACCCACAGCGGCTCGGAGTCTGCGAAGAAGCACAGCGCGTCAATGGTGTGGGTGCAGTTGCGGAAGAGCATCGAGCGTCGGCCGCCGTGGTGGCAGACGATGCGCGTCAGGGGGCCGATCTCGCCCTCGCGCACCAGCCGTCGCACATGCTGGTAGGACGGCACCCAACTGCGGGTGTGGTCCACCGAGACCTTGACGCCGTGCTTCTCGGTCACCTCAATCATGCGGTCGGCGTCGGTCAGGCTAATCGCTAGCGGCTTCTCGACAAAGATGCCCTTGACCCCGGCCTCGGCCGCGTCGCACACCGGATTGGCGTGGACATGGTCGGGCGTGGCGACGCTCACCACGTCCAGCCGCTCGCGCTCCAGCATCTCGCGGTAGTCGGTGTACTCGTGGAGGCTGCCGGCCGGCAGCTGGGCGCGGTCGTAGAAATTGGCGAACACTTCGGGCTTGATGTCGCACACGGCGACCAGGTCATACTCGGGCGCGTGGGCATAGGCGTAGCCGTGGTGCCCACCGAGGCCGGCGCCGATGACGCCCGCGCGCAGTTTCGCGTGTTCCATCGTGTCTCCCTCTCTATAGCCGAACGCTATAGCCGAATCTGAAACTCGTCCATGCTCAGCCGGCCTGAAACTTCATAACGCATGCCGACAAAGGAGAAGCCGTAGCTCATCACCCGCCCCAGGACCGACTCCAGCGGCTTGGGGTTGGGGATATGCCCCGACCAGCTATTGTGCCACCGGCTCGGGTCGTTGTCCAGCGTCAGCCGCTGCGGTTCCGGCGCCCAGACGCCCTGGCTGATGGTCAGCGGCTGGCTCGTCAGGTGCCAGCGGCCGCCATTGCCGACGACCCAGAAGAGGCACTGGGCGTCGCCCAGGTCCAGCCCATCGCCGCGCAGGTAGACGGAGACCTCGGCCCCGCGCAGGTCAATCGGGTCCTCGTTGATCCACTGGCGGTAGAACAGCAGGGGCAGAATGGATACCGGGCGCTCCGGCGTGTCCGTACTCCAGCGGCTGTGGTCGGCCCAGACGTAGCCCGAGTTGTTGACGCCACCCTCGCGCGCCCAGGTGGTCAGGATAAAGATGTTGTGGCCCCCGGCGACGATGCTGGCGTGGTAGTCATACGAACACCAGCCCTCCGGGCCTTTGTCGAACGAGTTGTGGATGATCATGGGGCCTCCGTTGTGACGTACACCGCGTACAGCCGTGGCTCGCTATCCCCCTGGCGCTCCAGCGTGACCTGGAGCCGCACACGCTGCCCCGCCAGCCGCGCCAGGCTGCCCGACGGCCAGGCGACGGCGCAGTCGAGACCCTCCGCCGTCTGGGGTACGCCGGCCTGCTCGCCCGAAAAGTCGGGCAGGGGGCGAAACGCCTCGTCGGCCAGGTGGACACGCATGCCGGCCGCGCCGTCCGCGTTGAGCCGCACCCCCGTATCGCCCGTGGGCAGCGCGAGGGGGGCGGACCACACCACGCCCGATTGGACGTCGTCATACAGGGCCAGCGCCCCCCAGCGGTCGCGGGGCAGGCTGGCGAGGGCGGTCTCGGCGTAGTAGTCGTCGCCGTAGCGCGCGTTGCGCCAGCGGCCATGATAGATGCGCGTCTCGTTGCCCACGTTGAGGATGCCGTTGGACTGGCACAGGACGGTGGGGTAGGTGTGGCCGTCGAGGGGCGGCGACGGGGAGTCCTGGGAACGGATGAAGGCGTGGCCCTTGACCGGCTCGCGGAAGTGGACGCCGTCGTGGCTGACGACCAGCCCCAGATCACACGAGATGTCGTGGAAGGACTCGCGATTGTGCCACAGCCCGTACAGTCCGACGCAGACGTTGCCGAAGCTGGCCGCGCCGACGCCCAGGTGGACCTGGTCATAGGGCTGGCGGGGGCCTCGGCCGTCGGGCGACTGGGGTTCGGGCAGGGCGAAGGCCTCGGCCGGCGCCTGGAGCCAGCTGTCGAAGTCGGGTGAAGCCCACACCATCCCGGTCCGCCCGCGTCGGCTGCCGCCCTCGCCCCGAATGTAGGGCGAGATGGACTGGGCGTGGACCAGGTACAGCCCGCCGTGCTTGAAGAACGACGCCTGCTCCACGAAGTCGTCAATGGCGACCTGGGGGCCGGCGGTCCAGTGCAGGCCGTCGGCGCTGACGCAGGGCCGCACGCTCCACGACTTGGGCGGGTACTTGCAGTTGATGAGCAGCTTGTAGCGGCGGGCCGGGTCGGGGTCGTCGTCGTCGCGGATGAGGGTGACACCTTCGGTGAGATGGTCCGGCAGCGCGATGGCGTTGTTATCGCGGCTGCCTCGGAACTCGACCTGCCCCAGAGTAGGCTTGGTCCACTCCATCCCGTCGTCGCTCTCGGCGTAGCACATCGGGCCTTGCTGAAGCTGGCCGGGCGCGTCGCCGTGGCTGACCGAGTAGTACCACAGGCGGAAGCGGCCGCCTTCGTGGAGGACGGTGCCGTAGAAGTGGGCCGAGAGGTGGTCGGGGGCGCGGGGGTTGTCGCGGCTGGGGGTGAGCACGGGCTGCGGGCGCACAGTGGGGCGGGTCAGGTGGAGACCCAGGTTCTTGCGGAAGGGGAGCGCGAGGTCGTCAATCGCCAGCAGCCGGGCTTCGCGGGTCGCGGTACCGAGCGTGGGGAACTGAATCATGGGCCTTCGTCTCCCTCCTGGGTGGGCGCCACTTGTCGACATTATTATAAAATACTTTTAGTATGTTGTCAATCCGATTTGACTAATTTCGCGTTCTGCGTTTAATACACCTATCTCCGTCTCCCTCAGAAGCGAGGCCAATATGCCTTCTCGCCCCACCTACCTCGAAACCTTCGACGATGGCCCCGGCGGCTGGCTGGCCTGGGACGGCCGCTCGACGCGCTCCGATATCCAGTCCGGCGTCCTGATCGCCCGCAGCCCGTGGTGGGTGGACTACAACCACGCCCCGCCCGGCGGCGGCTACCTCCATCTCCTCGCCGCCCTGCACACCCACCCGGCCTTCGTCACCGACGAAACCCGCGCTCTGGTGGGCGAGAACCGCTTCGTGGCGGGCGGCTATAGCCGCGACTTCACCAAAGCCCGCCTCACCGTGCGGCTGCGCGGTGATGTCGCGCTCCAAGGCTCGCAGTTGACGCTGCTGGCCCAGGCCGATGTGCCCGGCACGCGGACGAACTGGGTCCTGACTGGGCAGCCGTTGACGGTCACACGCGAGTGGAGCGAGCAGACGCTGACCCTGACCCCCGACCCCGCCCAGTGGACCTGCCTCGGCTCCCGCCACGACCGCACGGACCTGTATGGCGAAGGCCCCATCGAGGCGGTGCTGGCCGACCTCAACTGCGACATCATCCTGGTCCTGTTCCCGCTCACGATTGTCCCGCTCACGCCCGTCGAAGACATCCACCGGCTGCGCGCCGGTCTGGACTACCCGGTAGACCCGGTCTATCTGCCCCACGGCGTAGTGCTGTTTGATACCGTTCAGATCGAGTATCCGGATTAACCCCGCCTGGCTCCCCCTTCCTTCGCAGGGAAGGGGGCCGGGGAAGGGGTCGCGGGCGAGTACGACCTTGAAGAAACCCTGGTCGGCGGCCAGGCTGGTTGACAGACGATGGCGACTGGTGTATAGTCACCGCGCCTTTCATCCTCTTATCCTCTCAGCATGTCCTCATCCTCTGTCCTATCAACCGCTGACCTCACCGAAAGGAGGTGTCGCCCACGTTCAAGAGCCTGCGCTAGCTGTCCGCTGGTGTGCCACTGATTTCTAATCGCACAGGAGGCGAGCCATGTTGCCATTCTCCCGTTGGGGATCTCTTGTCCTTGCCATCGTAGCCGCCCTGCTTCTAGCCGTCGCGGTCGCGTGCCAGTCGGCCCCGGCCGCTCCTCAGGTCACCGAGCGTGTCGTGACCCAGGTGGTCGAGAAGGTCGTGCAGCAGACGGTCGTGGTCGAAAAGCTGGTCGAGAAGCCCGTGCTGATCACCCCCACCCCGGCCCCCACCCAGGCCGGCGCCGATATGGCCGCCGACCAGACCATCCACTATGTCACGCGCGGCTTCAGCCGCCTCGACCCCGCCTCGGAAGGCGGCTTCGGGCGCTTCATCATCTCCCACCTCTGGATGCCGCTGTTCCTGCGCGATAACAAGAATAACCTCCAGCCCTGGCTGGCGACGGGCTATCAGGCCAACGCTGATGGGACCGTGTACACCGTTACCATCAACCCCAAGGCCGTCTGGTCGGACGGCTCGCCCGTGACGGCGCAAGAGGCCAAGGACTACTGGACCTACGGCCTCGACCCCGACCAGTGCAAGGGCTGCTACCTGGGCGCGTTCGGCGGTCTGGAACTCGTCAAGGGCGCCAAGGACGTGATCGCCGGCAAGTCGAAGGACCTGGTGGGCATCGTGGCGAAGGACCAGAAGACCATCGAGTTCCAACTCACCGGCCCGGACCCCATCTTCGTCAACCGCCTGGCGCTGTTCGACACCGGTTTCGCCAAGATGGAAGATGTCAAGAAGGGACCCAACTTCGCCTCCGACGGCAGCGCCCGCGTCAACGGCCCGTTCATGGTCAAGATTTGGGACCTGGACAAGAAGCAGTACGAGATCGTCCAGAACCCGAAGTGGTGGGGCGACAAGAAGCCGACCATTACGCGCATCGTGGCCCAGGAAGCGGCCGACGAGAACGTCTCCTTCATCCAGTGGCAGAACAACGAGGTGGACGTGGCGCTCTGGTTGAGCAACATCCGCGAGCGCATCCGCAAGGACCAGGCGAGTAGCTTCGTCAATATCCCCTACGCCACGAACCTGTACTTCCCCCTGTGGCTCAGCCAACCCCCGATGGACGACCTCAATGTCCGCAAGGCGCTGGTGCATGCTGTGGACTGGGACAAGGCCATCGCGGCGGCGTGGGAAGGCGCGCGCAACGACCGCGTCATGAAGACCATCCTGACGCCGGAACTCCAGTGCTACAAGAAGGACAACTGGCCGGGCTGGGGCTATGACCCGGCCAAGGCCAAGCAGGAGTTGGCGGCGTCGAAGTACGGCTCGGCCGACAAGTTGGGCAAGATTCGCATCACCACCGGCGGCCAGTCGCCCAACTACATCCGCACTGCTGAGATCATGGCCGAGCAGTGGAAGCAGAACCTGGGCATCACCGATGTGGAGATCAAGCCCGGCACGCTCGACGCCTGGGGCCAGGACGCCAACTCCGTCCAGGTGCGCCGCCAGAGCCAGGGCGCGATTCTGCCCGACGCGCTGAGCCTCATCGGCTCACACTACAATACCTACACCGACCCCGCCACGGGTAGCGGCCTGAAGGACGACGACCTGGGCAAGATGATTGACACGCTCCGCAGCATGAAGCGCGACGATCCCAAGTTCTGTGAGCAGGTCCAGCAGGCCGAGGCCAAGTTGCTGGGCAACTACTACCTGCTGCCCATGATCTGGGACGTGTACGAGTACAACGCCAAGCCCTGGGTCAAGAACTTCAACGCCAACGTGGACAACAACTGGTACACGCTGCTCGACGTGTACCTCGCCAAGCACTAAGGAGCAGTCGTTATTAGTCAGTCGTCAGTAGTCAGATGTCAGTTTCAAGAGCCACGTTCTGGCTACTGACGACTGACGACTGGCTACCGACGACTGACCCCTGACCACTGCCTCACCTACCGGAGGAAGAGATGCCCATGCTTCGACGTCGTCTCCCGGTCTTACTGGCGATTCTCGCCGCCCTAATTCTAGCCGTCGCGGTCGCGTGCCAGTCGGCCCCGGCCGCCCCCCAGGTCACCGAGCGTGTCGTGACCCAGGTGGTCGAGAAGGTCGTGCAGCAGACGGTCGTGGTCGAGAAGGTGGTGGAGAAGCCGCTGCTGATTACGCCCACGCCCGCGCCGACCCAGGCGGGCGCGGACCTCGCCGCCGACCAGACGATTCGCTACGTCACGCGCGGCTTCAGCCGTCTGGACCCGGCCTTCGAGTCCGGCTTTGGCCGCTTCATCCTGGCCCACCTCTGGATGCCCCTGTTCCTGCGCGACAACAAGAACAACCTCCAGCCCTGGCTGGCGACGGGCTACGAGGTCAGCGCCGACGGCCTGACCTACACCGTCCGAATCAACCCCAAGGCTGTCTGGTCGGATGGCTCGCCCGTCACGGCCAAGGACGCCAAGGACTACTGGACCTACGGCCTCGACCCCGACCAGTGCAAGGGCTGCTTCCTGGGCGCGTCCGAATTTGGCAGCGTCAAGGGCGCCAAGGACATCATCGCCGGCAAGTCGAAGGAGCTGGTGGGCGTGGTGGCGAAGGACGACAAGACCATCGAGTTCCAGCTAGCGGCGCCCGACCCCATCTTCATCAACCGCCTGGCGAAGTTCAACACCGGCTTCGCCAAGATGGACGATGTGAAGAAGGGGCCGCTCTATGCCGCCGATGGAACGGCCCGCGTCAACGGCCCGTTCATGGTCAAGATTTGGGACCTGGACAAGAAGCAGT
>CAZFUK010000058.1:0-15200 GCA_964522005.1 uncultured Anaerolineales bacterium
GTTGGTCGGACCTTTTTTTGTTTGGCTTCCCTTCCCCTATGCTCTATAATGTCCGTTTAAGGATGGACACTTTACGTTGCTGAATAAGCCGACTTTACCCAAACAATTTGTTCAGCGTATGCGCGCCCTGCTCGGCGCGGAGGCGGATGCCTTCCTGGCCGCGCTGGCGCAGCCCCCACGCGCCGGTCTGCGCGTCAACACCCTCAAGCTCACCCCTGACCGCCTGCTAGACCTTCTCCCATCCTCCCTCGTCCCGCTCCCCTGGTGTCCCACGGGCTTCCTCGTCGAGGGTGACGAGCCACTGGGCAAGCACCCCTATCACGCCGCCGGGCTGTACTACCTCCAGGAGCCGTCGGCCATGGCCGTCGCGGAGGCACTCGCCGCGCGCCCGGGCGACCTCGTGCTGGACCTGGCCGCCGCACCGGGGGGCAAATCCACCCATCTTGCCTCCCTCATGGGCGATGAGGGCTTGCTCGTCGCCAACGAGGTCGAGACAGGTCGGACGCGCGCCCTGGCCGAGAACCTGGAACGCTGGGGGGTTCGGCAGGCGGTCATCACCAACGACGACCCGCGTCGGCTGGCCGAGCGATGGGGCGCTGTATTCGACCGCGTCCTGGTGGATGCGCCGTGTTCGGGCGAGGGGATGTTCCGCAAGTCGCGGGCGGCGCTGGACCAGTGGAGCGAGAGGTTGGTGGAGGGGTGCGCGCTGCGGCAGCGCCACGTGCTCGACACCGCCGCTCAGTTGGTGCGACCCGGCGGCTGGCTGGCCTACAGCACGTGTACCTTCGCCCCGGAGGAGAACGAGGCCCTCATCGCCGCCTTCCTGGCGCGCCACCCTGACTTCAACTTATGTCCACTGGCCTTAAGCGGCGCGGCTCCCGGCCGCCCCGGCTGGCTGTCCGACGACCTGGCTCGGCCTGACCTGGCCCAGGCCGCCCGCCTCTGGCCGCACCTGGTCACCGGTGAGGGCCACTTTGTTGCCCTGCTCCAGCGAGCCGAGGGACCAAAGGCGGCCACGCCCTGGGCACAGGTGAAAGACGCGCCCCGTCCCGTGCGAGCCGCCTGGCGGGCCTTTGTCCAGGCTACGCTGGGCGTGGACCCTGTAGAGGACGCGGTCCTGACGACGCGGGGAGCGCATGTCTACGCTCTGCCAACGAAGGCGCTGGACGTGGAGCGCGTTAAGACGGTGCGGGCGGGCCTGTGGCTGGGGACGCTCGAACGCGATCGTTTCGAGCCGTCGCATAGCTTGGCCCTGGCGCTACGATCAGCAGACGCGGCAGGGGGGGAAGGATTAGGAGCAAGACGCCTCGACTTCGCGCCCGACGATGACCGCCTGCGCCGCTACCTCCAGGGACATCCCCTCGACGAGCCGGGTGAGGCGGGCTGGGTGCTCATCACTGTGTCGGGCTATCCGATCGGCTGGGGGCGGCGGGCACAGGGCGTCGTCAAGAACTTCTACCCCAAGGGGCTGCGCTGGCATTAAGGGGGGTTGACAGGCAGGGGGGTTGCGTGTACTCTACAGGCGCTCCTTTCTGACCCATCCTTCCATCCAAGGAGACCCGCCTATGCTCCGCCGCCTGCTCACCCTCCTCCGCCATCTCTGGGCTTGGCTGCTCGGTCGAGACGTAGCGCCCGCGTCCGATCGCCCCGTCCAGGATGTGCCACCTCCCCCTTCCTATCCAGGCCCGTCATCCGCCGAACCAGCCCCCGCTGTGCCTGCCCCCCTGCCACCCCCACCCGCCCCCTTCCCCGGGACGGAACGCGGTGAGCCGGAGTTGGGCGCGACGGCCAGTGACCTGCCTGTCTACCGCAAGCGCGACCGCCTGTTTACCTTCCAGGAGCGCAAGTTCTATAAAGTCCTCCAGAACGAAGTGGCGAATGAGTTCCTCATCTTCCCCAAAGTACGCATGGGCGATGTCGTCTTCCTGGCGAATGAGCCGGCCAACCGCAAGTATCACTCTAACCAGGTCTGGGGCAAGCACTTCGACTTCCTGCTGTGTGACAAAGACCTGTGCCAGCCTCTCCTGGCGATTGAGCTAGATGACAGCAGCCATCGCCGCTATGACAGCCGTCAGAGCGACGCCCTCAAGGACTGGGTCTGCGCCCAGACCGGGCTACCCTTGCTACGGGTTGAAGTTCGAGCGAGCTATCCGCGCGGCGAACTTCGCGCCAAAATCCAGGGCTGCCTGCAAGCTGTGGAGGAAGCCAGAGAGCGGGTTAGGCAGGATGAACAGAAAGAGCCGTTCTAGACCAAGACCCAATGCTGTTAATCCTGTAAATCATGTCGAAATGCTCTTAGGGGCGGGTCACCTGTAGGGGCGTAGGCAGGAGCAGGCGGCCTGTGCCGTCGGCGGTGGGGAGGCGGACGCCGGTGACGGGGTCGTACAGCCCCACTTCCAGGACGGCGTCCCCCGTGTAGCCAGGGTCGGAGAACGTCAGCCGATGCGGGTCCACCACGTACTCGTCCGGAATCCAGCCCGGCGTGGGCCGCTTCCCGTCCACTGGAGGCCCGTCGTGCTGGGCGATGACGCGGCCGTTGGCGTCGAGGAGGTGGGTAAACACCGTGAGGGGGGCATCGCCCAGGGGACCGGCCGCCTGCCAGTAGAGCGTCAAGGCGAGCGGCTCACCCGCTGTGACCCTCTGGCCGGAGAGGTCGTAGCCGACCAGGCGCGCGTTGCCCAGGACCTGACCTAGCGGATACTGGACTGTGGGCGCGGTCAGCAGATGCGCCGCCGCACGGACCTGAACCTCGGCCAGGGCCAGGGGCGGCTCCGCGCCGACCTGTACCTGGAGCGTCGCCGGGCCACTCCTGGCCTGCGGGGGTACGGTCAGGTCGCGCCAGTCCAGCACAACCTCGTCTTTAGCCCACCGCGCAGGCGGATAGCCTCCCCCTGCCGGCGCGCCCTCCCCCTCCGTGATCACCGTATCCCCCTGCCTGAGTTGCAGCCGCAGCGGGCCGACGGCCGGCCGGTCCACCGTCGCCCGCCAGCGCAGCCGGGCGCTGAGCCGCTGGCCGGGCGTGGCCTCGGCGGGTTCGACGGCGACCCCCTCGACCACCAGGCCCGGCGCGGCGGCCTGGCCCAGTGGCCGCAACGACGGGTCTGAGGTGGCCGCCTCGGCTGACCGCTCCAGGCGCACGGTCGCGGCGGTCAGGCGCACGCCGGCCGGCGCGCCCTGAGCATCCCGCACGTCCAGCGGTCGGAGGCTGGCGGCGTCGTAGACCGACACGCCGATGGTGTAGCTGTCAGGCGGGGTGCCGGGGAGGGGCGTCAGCAGATAGTAGTTGACCACCTGGGTGTCGGCGGTCCACTGAACGGCCTCACGGCCGGCCGCGTCGAGGAGGGTGGCGTCACGGTGGGCCAGGACATGCTGCGCCCGGTCGAGCAAGGTCACCGACACCCGCGCGCCGGCCGCCACTTCACCGTCATGCCGCCAGCGCAGGGCGACGGCGACACCCTGGTCGGCGGGAACCGAGGGTGGCGCGGAGACGCCGGTAAGGGTCATGCCCCCAAAGCGGACGGCGGCCGGTTGGAAGCGGGGGGTGGGGGGCGGCGCGGCCAGGTTATACTCGGTCACTTTGAGCGAGTTGAACGCCCAGGCGCTGGTCTGACGGGCGCTTGCTTCCACCAGCCAGGGCAGGTAGCCCCGGTGGTCGGCGTGGGCGTGCGCCCAGGCGACGACGAAGACGCGGTCGCGGCCGGCGACAGCCTGGGTGACGGTGTCCGCCAGGACGGTGTCGCCCGTCTGCATGTCGAGGCTCAGGGCGGGCGCCGGTCCCTGGTAGTAGTGGTCGAAGGCGTAGTCCACGTAGTCGAGCAGGACGACGTCCCGCGCTGTGGCCTCGCGGCTCAGGCGGCGGACGAGGGCGCGGACGTTGTCGCGCTGGAAGTTGGGCTGGGTCAGGTTGGCCCAGAGGCCGACGCCGAAGGCCAGCGCCAGGCTGCCCGCGACGCTAAAGGCTAGCCCACGCTCCCAGAGGCGGCCGAGGCTCAAGCGGCGGACCATGACCGCCGTGAAGACGAGCCAGGGGGCGCTGAGCATGACGACATAGCGCGGGTGGAAGCCCGGCCGCAGGCGCATGACGACGAAGATGACGAGCAGGGGAACGAGGGCATAGGATAGCAGGCGCAGGTCCCGCGCCCGTGTGGGGCTGGTGAGCGCGAGCCACAGGGCGCCCAGGCCGAAGAGCACGGCGGCGGCCAGGGTGAGCATCTCGAACAGCGGCAGCCCGCCCAGCAGAATCAGCGGCCCGCCGAGATACGCCGTCCAGACCTGCGCGGCGAAGGGCAGGAAGTCGAGGGGCTGGGCGTTGGGCGGGACGTAGCCCTGCACCTGACCGAGCGCCCAGGGGAGGATGGGCAGAATGAGCAGGGCGGCCAGAGCCTGGGCCAGGGTCCAGCGGCGGAGCGTGGGCCAGTCGCGCCGCCCGAGCAGGACGGCGTAGGCCACTAGATTGACGTAGCCGACGACGACCGCCGCCAGGTACTGGGTATAGAGGGCGGCGAATTCGAGCAGCCCAATGGCTACCCACACCGGCCTGCCGGTGGGCGACGGGCGGGCCAGGACGCGCTCCAGGAGGATGAGCAGGAGCAGGATGGCGCACGCGATGAGCGTGTACATCCGCACCTCCTGCGAGTACCACCACTGGATGCCGCACAGGGCGACCAGGCCCGCCGCGACCAGCCCGGCGCGTCGGTCGCAGACCCGCCGTCCCAGGTGGTAGGCCAGCGCCACGGCCAGCACGCCCAACGCGACGGAGAGGAAGCGGGCGGCGAACTCGCTCGGCCCGGCGAGCCAGACCCACGGCTTGAGCACGAAGTAGTCATACAGCGGCGGGTGGCCGGCGTCGGCGGGCCGCCACTCGATGCCGGGGGCGAGGGCGAGCTTGAGGCTGAGGGCCTCGTCCCACCACAGGCTCTGGGCGTCGAGGCGGTAGAGGCGGAGGGCGAAGGCCGCCAGGACGACGGCCAGGGGGGTGACGAACCCCACCCTGACGCCTCCGCGTTCCTTAGAAGGGGCAGGGGGCGGAGGGGTAGGTTGAGGGGCGAGGGGTTGGCTTGGACGTCGGCCGGATGGGTGGCGGTCAGGCATGATAGGGCCAAGTATCCCCGCTTTCGGCTGGCCTGTCAAGACTCCCCCGTCCGCGTGGCGACAGCCTGTAGACCCTAACGGTCTCGGAGACCTTTAGGGTCTTCGCCCGAATTGCACCCCGCGCCTTTTTGAGTATAATCTTCCTATCCCCCCAACAACTCGCGCGCCCGTGGGGCGCCCCACAACTTATCGAAGGAGAGGCTATGATGCTCGGGCGAACTACCCTGTTCGCGGCCCGCCGGCATGCGCCGCGACGTCTCTCGGCGTTGCTGCTCGTCCTGTGTCTCGTGTGCGTGGGCTTCTTCGTCACCTCGGGGCAGGCCAACGCCCAGAGTGCTGTCACGACCTACACCGGGACGATTAACGGCGCCGACTATAAGATCGAGGTGCCGGCCAACTGGAACCGCACCCTGCTGCTCTACAGCCACGGCTATGTCACGCCTGGCTCGGCCAACCCGGCGCGCGATGTGGGCGACCCGGCCACCGGCGCGGCCCTCCTGGCGCAGGGCTATGCCCTGGCCGGTTCCTCGTACCGCACCACGGGCTGGGCGCTGGAGCAAGCCCTCCAGGACCAGATCGCCCTGTTGGACTACTTCGAGACCACCGTCGGCCACCCGACGCGCACCATCGCCTGGGGCCACTCGCTGGGCGGCATCATCACGGCGGGGCTGGTGCAACGCAACCCGCAACGCTTCGCCGGCGCGCTGCCCATGTGCGGTGTCCTGGGGGGCGGTGTCGGGACCTGGAACACCGCCCTGGATAGCGCCTTCGCGTTTAGGACCCTCGTCGCGCCCAACGCCGGGCTAGAGGTGACCAACATCACCAACCCGCAGGCCAACCTGCGCGCCGCGCTCCAGGCCTTGGCCGCCGCCCAGACGACAGCCGAGGGCCGCGCCCGCCTGTCGCTGGTGGCGGCCCTGGCCGGCGGGCCGGGCTGGTTCACCGCCGCGACCCCCGAACCGGCCGCCACTGACTACGCCACCCGGCAGCAGAACCAGTTCCTCTGGGCGCAGAACGTCACCTTCCCCTTCGCCTTCATGCTGCGCGCCGAGCTTGAGCAGCGCGCCGGCGGCAACCCCTCCTGGAACACGGGCGTCAACTATCGGCTGCTGCTGGACCGCTCCGGCCAGAAGGCCATGGTCCAGGCCCTCTATCAGCAGGCCGGGCTGAACCTCGAAGCGGACTTGCAGGCGCTGGATAATGCCCCGCGCATCGCCGCCAACCCCCAGGCGGTCAACTACCTGAGCCAGAATATCACCTTCAACGGCGAGATTCAGATTCCGGTGCTCACCCTGCACACCACCGATGACGGGCTGGTGCCGGTCCAGGCCGAGCAGGCGTACGGCGCGCTGGTCAACGCGGCGGGCAACGGCGAGTGGCTGCGGCAACTCTATGTCCGCCGCGCGGGCCACTGCACCTTCACCCCGGCCGAGACCCTGACCGCCTTCCAGGTCCTGATGCGGCGGATCACCACCAACCGCTGGGATGATACGACCAACGTCGCCGCGCTCAACGCGGGCGCCGCCGCCCTGGGCGCGCAGTTCAACGTCATCGCCTTGGGCAGCAACGTGGTGCCGGCCGCCCCGGCCTTCACCGCCTTCCAGCCGCCGGCCTTCCTGCGCCCCTACGACCTGTTCGTGCCGCACCTGGCGTCCATGTACGGGGCGGCGCTCCAGCCTACCGCCGCAAGCGGTCCGTCGGGCCAGGTGACAGTGACCCGCTCGGTGAGCGGTGACTACCTGGTGCGCGTGACGGTCACCGGTCTGGAACCCGGCTCGGCCCACGCCATGCACTTCCACCGAGGGACGTGCGAGTTGCAGGGCGGGGTCATCCAACCCTTGCCGACCCTGGTTGCCAACCGCGCCGGTACGGCGACCGCGACCGCCTGGCTGTCGCAGGCCCAGTGGGCGGCGGTCGCGTCGGACGCCACCTACCTCAACGTCCACGAGCGCGGCAGCGCGCCCATAGGCGGCGGGATCACCTGCGGCACCGTCCGCTAGCCCGCGCCTCCTCCTTCAACATACAACGGAGCCACCCGAAACAAGGGTGGCTCCGCCCTATTCCGTCCGGTAACGCAGCGCGGCCAGGGGTTACGGGGTCAGGCGGGCGCGGACGCTCTGCGCGAGACCCGAGTGCGTCTTCAGACGCACTCGGGTCTCGCGCATCTGTTCCAGGGCCGCAGTCAGGTCGCCCAGTAACTGTTCTGAGCGCTGGAGGTTGTTCTGTAGGTGCTGGCCTTCCACGCTAATGCCCGCCGCCCGTGTGTGCCGGGGCATACGAGTCGGCAGGATGGTAGCAGCGTCCACGTCCGCCTCGAGCGGGGCCAAGGCGCCGTCGCGGACCTGCTGGACGAGGCGTGTCAGGTGGGGGGAGGGAGTGGTGTAGAGTTCAGCGGCCAGGGTCTCGGCCAGGCGCTCATAGGCCGCCAGGGCGAGGGCCGGCTGGCCCGTCTGCGCCGTGTAGTGGACCAACTGCTCCACGAAGCCTTCATGGGCCGGGTGGGCCGCCAGCGCCTGCCGACAGACCTGGACGGCCTCGGCGTACTGCCGCCGGTGGGCGAGGGCCTGCGCCAGCTTGAGTTGGACCGTCTCGTGGGCCAGGGCCAGCCGATGCCGCTCGACCTGGACCCAGTCTTCATACAGGTCATCCGGCAGATACGCCCCCCGGTAGAGGTGGAGCGCCGCCTGGAGACGGTCTAGCGCGTGGGGCGCATGGGGGTCTAGCTCGGCCGCATCCAGCACAGTCTGACTGTCAATCTCAACGCTGTCACACGCCAGGCTCAGGCTCTCGCCGCCGTTCTGGATAAAGCGGCTGGGGTCGCGGGGCTGACGCTCCGGCTCCAGGACGGAGCGTAGTTCGCTCAGGGCGACCCGCAAGTTGCGGCTGGCCGCCTCGACGGAGGCATGCGGCCACAGCCAATCCTGGACTTGCTCTTTGTGGAGCCGCTGCCCGCGATAGGTCAATAGCACCTTGCATAGAGTTGCGGCGCGGTGCGTGCCCCACCTGGCGTGCGGGACGGGCTGCCCGTGGATGGCTAACGAAAAGCCACCCAGGGTCGTAAACTCGTGGGTCATACTACCTCTCCTCCTGGAACCCCGGCGCACTGTGAAAGGAGCTTCACTGCGCTGTCTAAGGGTAGGCAGCAAGAATGAGGCCATGCCCAGGCCCGTCCTGGTCAGCCACGCTCAGCAGTATCTAACTTGCAACAATAATAACGGAAAATTGACTTAGGCCGTCAGATTGAAGGTAGAGAGACCGACCTGAATCTGCTCCTGGCTCAGGCCGCAGGCGCGACAGGCTGCGACGGCGGCCAGGAGGGCTTGCAAGGGGCAGAGCGAGCCATCAGACAGGGTCGTCTCGGCATTGAGAGGCGCTAGCGGCGTGAACCTCGCTCCGTTCACTTCGCCGAGCCAATCCTGCCGCACAAGATACGCTGTACCCCCGGCTTTCAGATGAGCGCGTAGGACCAGCGAGTTCGAATGGATCGAGAAGAGCAGCGTCTCGCGGCGTGGCTCGTCTGGCGCCATCCGCATCAGCCGCACCAATTGCCCCTCGTCGGCATTCAGGATGATCGTCCCACCCGGCCGCACCCGCTCGACCACGTGCCAGATGTGGTAGGCCAGTTCAACGCGGTGGACAGGCGGGGTCTGGAGTGTTGTCAACACGGCTACATCCGCCCAGTCGTAGCCAAGATTCTCGTAGAGGCTTCGACCCGGCCGCGTCTCTAAGACGGCGAGATGCAGTCGGGGGTCGGCAAGGAGGGCTTGCGCGACGACGGGGCGCGTGGCATCGCCTTCCATCTCCCGCGCACCATTGGTATATCGGCCTTCGCGGGTCGCCAGCCCCACCGTCAGCCCTGCCTGGCTCAGCACGTGGCTCAGCAGATGGCCGACAAGGGGAGTAGGGTAAGCGCCCGTGAGCGTGAGAAGAGGGATATGGGCTGAGGCTTGAGAAGGGGAGAAAACCTCTCCTCTAGCCTCGGCCGTCTCGGTTCCGGTGACAATTCGCATAGCCCTTTATCCCTGTCTTAAGCTATCCTGATACCACAAGAGACCTCCCCAGGGTCAGCTTGAAGGAGGCTACAAGCTGCTGCCCTGGGGAGGTCGGGGGGGAGGAGGAGAGAAAGCGATTCAATCGGCGCGACGTGGCGCGGGGCGCGCTAGGGGCGACCCGTCGGACCGGCCCTAGGTGTCGAGGTGCCCGGCTGCGAAGTTCCCCGCGCCCCAGGCGTCCCTGTTCCAGTGGTGGGTGTCCCACCTGTCGGGCGTGGCGTACCGACCACCGTGCCGATGGGGGCCAGCGTGGCGACCACGCTGCCCGTGCCGCTGGCGCCAGGAGTGAAGAAGACCGTGGCAATCGGGCGGGCGGAAGTATCGGCGGCCGGTGCGGTAGCTCTGCCTGGCCCAACACAGGCGACCACGACGACCAACAGGACAACGGTAACGAGGGTCACAAGGACCCACGGCTTTACATTCATCAACAAGCCTTCCCAAACTTCTGCCATCTCGCTTACCAAAGCATGACGCTATCTTACACCCCACCTATTACCCCCCTGTTACTTTCGGCCCAGAGCGGCCGCCGATTTTCACATCGCCCAGCCCGTCAGGCTATTTTGCCATCCCGATGTTGCATAGATGTCAAAAATCAGGAAGGAGTAGCACTAGAGTAACACATGCTGTATAATATCTTCATGCGGTGAAACCGTCTCCTAGCGAGCGCGTTTCTCCCCCGCTATCCCCCCCGACACCCCCACTACCCTTTTTTACTCGCCCCGTCCCTGCTGCCGAGGCTCCAATCCAAGGAGGCACGTTTATGTTGCGTAGGCAAGTCGCACTTCTGTCGCGACGGCTCACGGTTGGGGCGGCGCTGGCCGTCGCGCTGCTGGGCCTAGCGGCGACCAGCCTGGTGTTGAGCGCGGCGCCCGGTCCTGTCGTCGGCCCAGCCCAGGCCACGGGGTCGGTAACGGCCGGACCAGGCACGGGCACGGCGAACGCGACCGGCACCGTCCTGGCTACCCGTACCGTGACCGCCACCGGCACGGTCACGGCCACGACGACCCCCGGCCCGGTCAATGACCTGACTACCGCTCTCACCATCCAGATTCAGGTCAACACCCTGGTGAGCAACCCGGCCATCTATGGCAACCCGACGGCCATCCGCACGGCCGTCACCCAGGCCGCGCCCCTCGCCCTCCAGGTCCAGGCGCGCCTCCAGGCCGCCGCCGCCGAGGCCACCGGGCCGGCCGCGGGGCTGGTCCAGGGCGCGCTGAACGAGATGGAGATGGCGCTGGGGCTGGGTCAGCTGATTCTGACCGGGCCGGACGCCGATGTTCCGCTGCGCCACGACGAGATGCGGGTACACGGCGCCGTCGCCCTGACCTACATCAACCTGGCCCTGGCGAGCCTGGGTGCCGGGCCGAGCGCACCCGCCGCCGGCCGGCTGGTCACGGCGGCCGACTTCCCCGCCCCGGCCGGCTACCGCGTCGAGGTCGTCGCCAACGGGCTGGACTTCCCCTCGGCCGTGACCACCGGCCCCGACGGCGCAGTCTATGTCGCGGAGGCGGGCTTCTCCTACGGCCAGGTGCGGACCGTGCCGCAGGTGCGTCGCATCGCCCCAAATGGCACATCCACCATCATCGCCTCGGGCGTCTTCAGCGGCCCCATCGCCGGTCTGGCTGTCAGCGGCGATAACCTGTTCGTCTCGCATCGCGGCGCCATCGCCCGCGTCAACCTGACGACCAACGCGGTGACCAACATCATCACCGGCTTGCCCTCCTTCGGCGAGCACTATAATGAGAACATCGCGGTCGGCCCCGACGGCAAGCTCTACATCACCCAGGGCACGGCCACCAACATGGGCGTCGTGGACCTCAACGACTACTTCTTTGGTTGGCTACAGCAGTTCCCCCAGGGCCACGACACCCCCTGCCGCACCCTGACCCTGGCCGGGGTCAACTACACCATGGGCAACCCGCTGATGCGGCCGGTAACAGACACCGTGACCACGGGCGCCTTCCTGCCCTTTGGCGCGCCCAGCACGGCCGGCCAGACAGTGCCCGGCCAGACGCTCTGCAACGGCGCGGTGCTCCAGGCTAACCTGGACGGCTCCGGGCTAACGGTGTTCGCCGACGGGTTCCGCAACGTCTACGGCCTGGCCTTCCACCCGGATGGCCGGCTGTTTGTGACCGAGCAAGGTCCCGACGACGCCGGGCAGCGCCCGACCGGCGGCCCCGACAGCTTCTACCAGGTCGTCCAGGGTGGCTGGTACGGCTGGCCTGATTTCGTGGCCGGCAAGCCGGTGACCGACCCTAGCAACAAGCCGGAGACCCACCCGAACCCGCAGCCCGTGCTGCTCAACCCGCCCCCGCTGGCCCGCCAGCCCGACGCCACGTTCCCCCGCCACTCGACGGCGGTCGGCTTCGACTTCTCGCGCTCGGCCGGCTTCGCGCCTGTGGGCACGGCCTTTGTCGCCCAGTTTGGCGACCTGACCCCGCCGACGGCCAGCGGCGCGGTGGTCGCGGCCGGCCACCAGGTCGTCATGCTCGCCCCTGGCGGGACGGAAATGGCCTTCCTGACCAGCCCCGCGACGAGCAGCCTGGGCCAACTCCTGTTCCGCCCGACCGACGCGACGTTTAGCGCCGACGGCACGACGCTGTATGTGACCCACTTCGGTGAGGTGAACACCGTCCCCGGCGGCATCGCGCCCCGGCCCGGCACAGGCGCCCTCTTGCGCATTACCAGTATGCAACAGGTCACTGGCACGGTGACACCTGCCACCGGCACGCCCGGCACGGGCACCCCTGTCGCAACCGGAACCGTCACCCCCGGCACCGGCACACCGATGATGACCGGCACTGTCACCCCCAGCACCGGCACGCCCATGATGACCGGCACCGTCACCCCCGGCACCGGCACGCCCATGATGACCAGCACCGTGACGCCTGGGACGGGCACACCGATGATGACCGGCACCGTGACACCTGGGACGGGCACGCCGATGATGACCGGCACCGTTACTTCTAGCACAGGAACCCCCGGCGTGACGGGAACTGTGACGCCTGGGACGGGCACGCCCATGATGACCGGCACCGTGACTCCTGGCACCGGCACACCCGCCGTCACCCGCACCGTGACGCCAGGCACGGGCACGCCTGCGGCGACCACCACGGTCCAGCCAACGGCCGTTGCGACATGTGACGCCACGAACCGGAGCAACGTGTGTGGCGGCATCCTGGTCATCCGCGCCTTCATTGACTTCGGCTGCGACACCTTCTTCAACCGAGGCACCGACTGGCCGCTGGCCGGCACGACGGTCACGGCTATTCTCCCCGACGGCACGCGGCGCACGGCCATTGTTGACGAGAACGGTAACGCCGTCATCACGGGTGTCAACCTGACGGCGGGACAGCCCCTGCTCGTCACGACGGATGGTGGTCCGCCGTCGCCGACGTGGGTGCAGCAGGCCGGCTTCGGTCTGGCGGCCTGCCCCGGCTCGGGCGCGGCCCGCCTGACCACGACCAATTTCACCCTGTTCGGCGTGGCCTACGTAGACCTGCGCTACAACCTGAGCGGGGGCGGACTGGGTCCGATGACTGTCACCCCCATGGCGACGGGCTTCCCGTCCGGCACTGGCACGCCGCTTGCAACAGGAACGGTGAGTACGACCGGCACGCCGCGTGCGACCGGCACGGTCCTCGCCACCGGGACACCGCGCCCGTAACCCTCGCCGCCTGCCCCTCGGCTTCCAGGGGAGGCCGGGGAGCAGGCGGGCCAGGGTCTCACTCTATCACTTTTGAGCAGACTTGAGCAGACAGTGAAAGGAACAAGGTATGGCACACAAGGAACTGTTGAATGCGTGGTTGAAGGACGCCTATAGCATGGAGCTGGGCCTGATTCCCGTCCTGGAGAACCACGCCAAGGACGCCAAGGATATGCCGGCCGTCCGCGCCCGCGACGAGCAGCACATCGAGGAGACGCGCCGCCACGCCGAGATGGTCAAGGCGTGCATCGAGCGCCGGGGCGATAGCGTCAACGCCCTCAAGGCGGCGGTGGGTGGCGCGATTGGCACGATGCAGAGCGTGATGACGGCCCCGTTCAAGGACGAGGTCATCAAGAACTGCCTGACCGACTACGCGGCTGAGAACTTCGAGGTCGCGTCCTATACCGCGCTGGTCCAGGCGGCCGAGGCCGAGGGCGACATGCAGACGGCCCAGGTCTGCCGCCAGATTCTCCAGGAAGACCAGGCGATGGCCGACTGGATTCGGAACAACATGGGCACCGTGGTGCAGATGACGATGGCGGAAAAGGCCGCCGAGCACAAGCACTAGACGTTAACCAGGCGGTCCAGGCGCGTGGGCAAGGGGCTAGTCGAGGTATGGCTAGCCCCTTCGCCTTGTCCCTGGCTAAGGAAGGAAGAAGTATGCGACGACAGCGGCAGACGCGACGTGGGGCTGACCTTTATCAGGCAGGCCGGCTGACAGCCCGGCCCCTACATCCGACTGAGACAGGCCCAACCGGGCTACACCCGCTGGGGCTGGACGGGGGCCGCGATGGCTATCTTTACGTCCCGCCCAGCTACCAGCCGACCAGGCCGCCCCCCCTCGTGCTGATGCTGCATGGGGCGGGTGGCGGCGGCCAGGGCAACGTGTGGCCCTTGCTGGAGCTGGCCGACCAGGCGGGACTGATTCTGCTTGGCCCCGACTCGCGCCGCGAGACCTGGGATGTCATTCGCGGCGGCTATGGCCCCGACGTGGCCTTCATTGATCAGGCGCTGGCGCAGACCTTCAGCCGCTACGCCGTGGACGCGACGCACCTCGCGGTCGCGGGCTTCTCCGACGGCGCGTCGTATGCTCTGTCCCTCGGCCTCAGCAACGGCGACCTGTTTACCCACGTGCTGGCCTTCTCGCCCGGCTTCCTCGCGCCCGTCGAGTTGGTGGGCCAGCCTCGGGTGTTTATCTCCCACGGCATCCACGACGAGGTCCTGCCCATTGACCACTGTAGCCGCCGCCTGGCGCCAGTTCTGACGCAGGCGGGCTACACCGTCCACTACGAGGAGTTCGACGGCCCCCACACCATCCCCCCGGCCATCAGCCAGACGGCGGTAGCCTGGTTCACGGGTTGACCGGGGAGTAATACCTTATCCTACAGCAGCAATAGGCTATTTAGCCTTGGAGATGTGTCTATCTTGCTACGTTGATTTGCACCTAAACAAGTAGAGCCTAGATTGATAGCGCAAACAGCCGGCAATATTAAATAACTAATACATCTCTAAGCAGTATCTTAATCAACGTCTAAGCGTTGTTTAGTCTAGCCAACTTCTAGCCTGATGCCTTGACTGCACAGGGGGAAGCTGGTTGTATAATAGGTCGCGCCTCAGAGATACTGGCTGCCCCGTCTGCCGCCCGTCTAAGCTGGGGTGTACTAGCAGGACAATCGCCTCTTGAGGCCACGTATAAGGGGGGGGGAAAGCTCACGAGAACCTATGCGAGGCACGGCGCGGGGTTACGGTCGTTCACGTCCCGCGCTTGAGTGTCCGTGAGAGAGGAGTTGCATGGCTCGCAGACCCCCGGCGAACCGCTGCCGCCCCACACTGTGCGGTAGCCCATCATTTTAGCGCGTCTTGACTGGCCGCACAGCAGGACGCGCACCGCCGCCAGGGACCGCCGACCCGGCTGATAAGGATGCGACCACGCCGTGCGCATCCCCTGTTTGTTGGTCCGCGCCCTGAGTACTACTAAGGGGGTAGTATGAGAGTACGTGCTGTGACCTACTGGCTCACCATGCTGGCGCTCGCTCTAGCGCTGGTCGCGGGTCTCCAGGTAGGGTTTTCACTGGGCGGTGGGGTCGCCCAGGCGGACGAGCCGGCCCTGGAAGGGGGCGCGCCTCGGCCAGACAGTTCCGGCTCCCCTGTGAGCACTCTGCTCCGTTCCCAGGGCCTTCAGCCCGCAGCCGATCAGCCCACGAGTGCGGGCGCGCTCCGGCCTCCATCACAGGAGCTGCTGATCGCGCCAAAGTTGCGCGCCTTCTTTGAGTCCCAGGGCATCCAACCCGCTGATGCCCTCAGTCCCCTCGCGGCCACCATCTTGCCCAGCGTGGCCTGTCCCACCACCC
>CAZFUK010000059.1:0-11471 GCA_964522005.1 uncultured Anaerolineales bacterium
CATCGCCAGCCGCGCCGCGATGTCGCGCGTCCGCTGGCCCTTGATGAACTTCATCTCCAGGATGTTGTAGAGTGTCCAGTCCACCGACTGCAGGCTGCGCTCGCTGTCGGGCTTGAGGCGTTCGATGGCCTCGTCCAGGATGGCGCGCACCGCCCGCGCCGGGTTGTTGTCGCCCTCCAGCGCTGTCCGCACGATGCGCAGGCGGAGCAGGGGGCTGTTGGCGAGCTTGGGGCCGCCCCAGTAGTGGCTTAGCGCGTCGCGGACCCAAGCCACAAAGTCGGGCGAGTCGAGGGGCGAGGCCTCGGAGTCGGTGGGCGGCGAGCCGAGATAGCGCATCTGGCTGCGGGCGCGTTGCAGCGTCTCGATCTCGGTCTCCAGTTGGCGCACCGCGCGGAAGATGTTCTGCTGGAGGCGGCGGTCTTCCAGGGCGCGTTCGGCCTGCTCGATCAGGGAGACCAGCGCCGTCTGCTCGCGCTCGGTCAGGCTGTGCGGGTTGCGGCCCAGACCCAGCACTCCTAGCAGCGGCCGGTCACCCTCCACCGGCTCCGTGCCCTGGAGCGGCACGAGCCAGTAGCCGCCGCGCTCCACCGTCGCGCCCTCGGAAATCGCCACCTGGCCCGCGTCGTCCAGGGCGTCCAGGCTGGCCTGGGCAGCCGTCTCCGAGCCGGCGGTCGTGTCCAGGACGAGTTGGCCGGCCTGGGTGACGGCGACGAAGCCCGACTCGACGCGCAGTACATCCACAATTGAGGTAACAATATTCTCTAGGAGTTGCCGCAGGTCGGTGCTGGTGAGCAGCCGCTCGTCCAGCCGGCGCAGCCAATGCACCTCGCCCCAGTCGCCCAGGAAGATGAGGCGGTCCACCAGCGGGCGGCTGACGCTGACAAACAGTTGGAACGCGACAATGCCGATGACGACGACGAAGATGAGGACCGTGTCACGGGGCAGGCCGAGGATGCGCTCCACCGGTGGCACGAGCAGCATCGCCAGGATGACGCACGAGCCGAGGACCGGGGCCTGAATCAGGAACTTGACCAGGTTGCGCTTGACGGCGCGGTCGGGGATGAGAACGCCGTGGTAGGCTACGCCGTAAGCCATGACCGTCGTCATCCAGGTGATGGCGATGTTGGAGAGGGCGGCCAGCCCGCCGAACAGCAGCGGCCGCGAGGGCAGATCCACGACGGGCGAGGTCAGCATCAGGTAGGGGAAGACGCTGAGCGGCGCGGCCACGGAGACGAGGACATAGCTCATGCGCCGCCGCGAGGTGGGGGTGAGGCAGCGGCGCCAGGCGCGGAAGATGTTGAGCGCGCCGTAGGCCGAGGCCAGGAAAAAGAACCAGGCGAACAGCCCGAAGAGTGGCCCGGCATCGAAGTAGGCCGCCTGGGGGTTGGAGGGATGCAGCGCGACGCGGCTGACCAGCCACGGCGTCCAGAGCACCAGGGCCAGCGCCAGCCCGCCCAGGCTATACGCCGAGACCACAAGCCAGCGCCGCCACGCTGAGAACGAGTTCGTTGTGCGGAGAATCGTATCCGAGAAGTGCAGGTAGGCGGCGGGAACAAACGCGATGCCGAGCCACTGGAAGCGCAGCCAGAAGCGCGTCCCATCCAGGTCGTTCACCGCATCCAGGAACACGTCGCCGCTATAGACGATGCTGACAAAGGCCAGGAGCAGGCAGAAGGAGCGGGCGACGGGGTTGCGGAAGTTGTGAACCAGGAGATAGGCCAGGAGAGAGACGGCGACGATGACCGTCGCCGACGTCAAGACTAAGTTGATGCGGGCGAGCACATCGCCCAGCGTGATCCCAAGTCCAGCCAACATAGTATCACAAACAGGCCCTAGCGAGCCAGCCACTCAATGTAAATATACAGGACGGCGGCGGCGGGGAGAATGCTGTCCATGCGGTCGAGGATGCCGCCGTGGCCGGGGATGAGGTGGCTCGAGTCTTTGACGTGCGCCTGGCGCTTGATATACGACATAAACAGGTCACCCAGCGTCGCCACGACGCTGACCACCAACCCTAGCCCTAACGCGCTCCCCACACTGAGGGGAAGCTGCAAAAAGCGAGCCAGCCCAATCGCCATCAACCCCCCATACGCCCAGCCGGTCAGCGCGCCCTCCCACGTCTTCTTGGGGCTGATGGTCGGCGCGAATTGGCGTCGGCCGAAGGCGCGTCCCCCGAAGTAGGCGGCCACGTCCGTCGTGAACACGACAAAGAACATGAACAGGGTCCAGCGCCAGCCGTGGGGCGCGCCACGGAGCAGAAGGACGGCGCCGCCCAGCCAGCCCAGGTAGAGGGCGGGCATGACCGACAGGCTCCAGTCGGCCAGCGAGCGGGCCTCGACCGGCCGCGCCAACTGCCACGTCGAGACCGCGATCATAACCAGGACCACGAGGGGGCGTTCCAGGTGCAGTTCGGAGAACTGGGCGGCAACCACCAGCCCCAGCGTCAGGAGGGCGAGGGCAGGCAGCCAGGGGTGGAGGCCAGCCTGATGGAGGATACCGTACATTTCATGTACGGCCAACAAGCCGGCCACCATGATGACCGTAAAGAACCACCAGCCGCCCAGGTAGGCCGCGGGGATGAGCACGGCGAGGAGGACGACGGCGCTGACAAAGCGCTGGGCGAGCATGGGGTGTTAATCGCCGACCATATCCGTGTAGCCGTCGGCGGCCGTCACCACGTGGACGCGACCGAAGCGGCGGTCCCGTTCGTCAAAGGCCCGCAGCGCGGTCAGCAGTTCCTCACGGTCGAAGTCCGGCCAGTACTTCGGCGTGACATAATACTCGGCGTAGTTGGCCTGCCAGATCAGGAAGTTGGAGAGGCGTTGGTCACCGCCCGTGCGGATGACCAGGTCAGGGTCAGGCAAGCCCACCGTCCCCAGGTGGCGGCTGATCATGTCCTCGGTCACATCTTCAGGGCGGTGGCCCTCGGCCATGATCTTCTTGACCGCCTCGACAATCTCCGCGCGTCCGCCATAGTTGAAGGCCACGTTCAGAACCAGGCGCGTGTTGTGGCGGGTCTGCTCGACGGCTTCGCGCAGGAGGCGCTGGAGGGTGGGGGAGACGCCCTCGGTCATCCCCAGGTGGCGAATCTGCACGCCCTTCGCCTTCAACTCCGGCAACTCGCGGTTGAAGGCCTCTTCGAAGAGCATCATCAGCCCTTTGACTTCGAGGCTCGGGCGCTTCCAGTTCTCCGTCGAAAAGGCGTAGATGGTCAGGATGGGAATGCCATACTCGACGGCGGCTTCCAGGATACGGCGGATGTTGTTGACGCCGGCGCGGTGTCCCGCGAGGCGCGGCAGGCCCTGGCGCTGCGCCCATCGCCCGTTTCCGTCCATGATGATGGCGACATGGCGCGGCGTCTTCGACAGCGCTGGCTGCCCGTTCATGCTGTCTCCTCGGAAGTAGTCAGTAGTCGGTAGTCGGTAATCGGTCATCGGTACAGAGTTGTACTGGCTACTGACGGCTGACGACTGACTACACTTCCATGATTTCGGCTTCTTTGGCTTTGCCGATGCCCTCGAGCTGCTCCATGATTTTGTCGGTCAGCTTCTGGACCTGCTCCTTGCCCTCTTCCAGGTCGTCCTCGGTGATGAGGTCTTCCTTCTCGGCGTCTTGCAGGTCTTTCATGGCATCACGGCGGATGTTGCGCAGCGCGACTTTAGCCTCCTCGACCCGCTTCTGGGCTTGCTTGACCAAATCCTTGCGGCGCTGCTCAGTCAACTGGGGCAGCACCAGGCGGATGATTTGCCCATCGTTGGAGGGGTTCAGGCCCAGGTCGGACTTGAGAATCGCCTTCTCGATAAGGGTCATGGTCGAGCGGTCGTAGGGCTTGATGGTCAGGATGCGCGCTTCGGGGACGCCGATCAGGGCCAACTGATTGAGGGGCGTTGGCGTGCCATAGTATTCAACCGTGATGCGGTCGAGGAGCGCCGGGCTGGCGCGGCCCGTGCGGATCGTACTGAGGTCGTGGCGGAGTGACTCGACGCTTTTTTCCATGTGGCGCCGTGTATCGCGCAAGATGTCGTCTATCATGCCTGTTCCCCCGTCGGGGCGCAGCCGGGCCTAGGCGGCGTGGACCATCGCTGTCCTGGGTCCGCAGATCGCACACGTCTGCGCTACATTCTATTAGACTAGAACGCGGGCCGCGCCCGCGCTATTCAGGGCTGGTGGATATTATGCGTCGGGTTGTGGTAGAAAGGAAATCTACTCGCTGCTGGCGTCGCTGACCACCGTGCCCACCGCTTCGCCCAGGAGCGCGCGTTCGAGGTCGCCGGGCTGCCAGAAGTTGAGGACAATAATCGGCATGCTATTTTCCATGCCCATGGTCAGCGCGGTGCTGTCCATCACCTGCACGCCCATGTTCAGGGCGTCCAGGTAGTTCAGACGGGTGAAGCGCTGGGCGTCCGGGTTCTTGAACGGGTCGGCGGTGTAGACGCCGTCCACCTTGGTGGCCTTGACCATGACATTGGCGTTGATTTCGAGCGCCCGCAGCATGCCGGCCGTGTCGGTCGTGAAGTAGGGGTTGCCGGTGCCGGCGCCGAAAATGACGACGCGGCCCTTTTCAAGGTGGCGAATGGCCCGCAGGCGGATGTAGGGTTCCGCGATGGGTCGCATCTCGATGGCCGTCTGCACGCGGGTCGTCACCCCGTGCCGTTCCAGGGCGTCGCGGAGGGCCAGGCAGTTCATGCAGATGGCGAGCATGCCCATGTGGTCGGCCGTCGTGCGGTCCATGCCATGCTCCATGCCGTCCCGCCCCCGCCACAGGTTGCCCGCCCCAATCACCACGGCGATTTCGATGCCCATCTCGCGCACGGCCGCGATGCGCGCGGCGATGGTATGGGCCGCCTCGACGTCAATGCCATGGTTCTCCGGCCCCGATAGAGCCTCGCCACTGAGCTTGAGCAGTATCCGCCGGTACTTTGGTTGCGCCATCCTACCCCCAGGTAGTGTGAAGCGTAGAGCGTGAAGCGGGTGCTGCCCCCTCTACGCTCTACGCTCTACGACTTAGCAGGCTACGCGCCCAGTTCGAAGCGGGCGAAGCGGCGCACGGTGACGTTGCCGGCCGCTTCCTTCAGCAATTGCTGGACGGTCTTGTTGGGGTCCTTGATGAACGGCTGGCGCAGCAGGACGATTTCGTCCAGGAACTTGTCCACCTTGCCCTGGAGAATGCGCTCCTTGATGTGGTCGGGCTTCTTGTCCTCGGCCATCTGGGTGCGGTAGATGCCGCGCTCGGCCTCGGTCACATCGGCCGGCACCTCGTCGGAGTGGACAAAGCGCGGGCTGGCGGCGGCGATCTGGAGAGCGATGTCGTGCGCCAGCTCTTCGTTCGCGCCGCTGATCTCCAGCAGCACGCCGATGCGGCCACCCATGTGGATGTAGCTGGTGATGAAGCCGTGCTCGGCGGCCTCGAAGCGGGCCACGCGGCGCAGCTGGATGTTCTCGCCAATGGTGGCGATGGACTCGGTCAGGAGCGCCTTGACCTGGCGGCCGTCCAGACTCTGGTCCATGAGCGCCTCGGCCGAGTCGGCCCCGCTCTCGGCCGCCAGCTTGACCAGGCGGCTCGCCAGGTCCTGGAACTGGTCGTTGCGGGCCACGAAGTCCGTCTCGCAGTTGAGTTCGAGCATGGCGCCCACATGGCCGTGCTGCTCCAACTCGCTCATGACGCTGCCCTGGTTGACCGTGCGGTCGGCCTTCTTGGCGGCCTTGGCCAGGCCGCGCTCGCGCAGCAGTTGCACCGCGCGGTCAAAATCCCCCTCCGCCTCCTTGAGCGCGTTGCGGGTTTCCAGGATACCCGCCCCCGTCGCCTCGCGCAATTCCTTGACCATCGCGGTCGTAATCTCGGCCATATGTCTAGAACTCCTTAGTCAGGTATGAGTAATGCAAGCTCGTAAGCTCGCAAGCTGGTAGGCTGAACAAGGCCGAAGTCCTCCAAAAACCCGGTTTCGGGAGGAAACCGGGTTTTGGAAAGGGGCTTACTCCTTCTCGTAATCCTCGCGCTCTTCGTAATCTTCGCGGGCCTGCTCTTCGTCCGGCGAGAAGACGCGCTGGCTGGTGCCGACCTCTTCCTCGGCCATCTCATCCACCATGGCCTGCTGGTGCATCTGGCGGCCTTCGATGATGGCGTCGGCCATCTTGCTGGTCATCAGCTTGATGGCGCGGATCGCGTCGTCGTTGCTGGGGATGACGTAGTTGATGGGGTCCGGGTCCGAGTTCGTATCCACCATGGCGATGATGGGGATGCGCAGCGTCTTGGCTTCCTTGACGGCGATGTGCTCGCGGCGCGTGTCCACGATGAACAGGGCGTCGGGCAGGCGCGTCATGTCCTTGAGGCCGCCGATGCGGTTGTTGAGCTTCGCCAGTTCGCGCCGTAACAGGAGGGCTTCCTTCTTGGGCAGCAGGTTCAGCTCACCGCGCATGTCGCGGTTTTCCAGGTCAATCAGGTAGCGCGCGCGGGAGCGGATGGTGCGGAAGTTGGTGAGCGTGCCACCCAGCCAGCGTTCGTTGACGTAGGGCATCCCGGCGCGCATGGCCTCCTGCGCCAGGTTATCCGCCGCCTGCTTCTTGGTGCCGACGAACAGGATGCTGCCGCCGTGGCCGCCAATTTCGCGGGCCACTTCGTAGGCCTTTTCCAGGGAGGTCAGGGTTTGCTGGAGGTCAATGATGTGGATCCCGTTGCGCTCGGTGAAGATGTACGGGCGCATCTTGGGGTTCCAGCGGCGGGTGTGGTGCCCAAAGTGGACGCCCGCCTCGAGCAGTTCCTTCATGCTGACAACAGACATGGTCTCGCGTATCTCCTTGTGGTTGGTGTCCTCCGCCCGCGTCACTCCAGGCCGGGCCGAGCCTGCGGCTCGCACCACCCCGCCTGTCCGTCGGGCGTGTGTATTAGGGCTGTTAGCCCAAACGCGAAGTATAGCACGCTTGGCGGGGAGCGGCAAATTATGGCTAGTGGTGATCAGTGTGTTATAATTTGCGTGTCGTATGGCTCTGGTTGAGGTGGAGTAGGAGGTGGCAATGATTGCGGAGCTTGAAACGACGCTTGTCCAGGAGTTTCGACGCCTGACCCTTGACCAGCAGCAGCAAGTGTTGTCCTTTGTGCTTCAACTAGCTGAGGAACAGCCTCTCCAGCGTGATTTGTGGGACGATGTTGATGACTACCTGATGGAGGTTCCCACAGAGGTCTGGGACCAGATCCCATCCGATAGCTCGGATCAGCACGACCATTACCTCTACGGATCGCCCAAACAATGAGGCTGGTGTTTCTCGATACCCACTTCCTGGTGGCACGGTTTCACGTCAAGGATCAGTGGCACCAGCGAGCCATCGAATTGGACCATCTCTTACGTCCCTACCAGGGTGTCACAACCGACGCTGTCCTTATTGAATTTGCCAACTACTTCTCAGGATACGGTCCCGACGCTCGGCGGACAGTTGTTCGCACGATCTATCGCATCCTTCAAGACCCCCTCACGGAGGTCTTGCTCGTGGCTACCCAACTGCTCCTAGCTGGACTGGCTCTATATCTGGCACGACTTGACAAACGTTATAGTCTCACCGATTGCATCTCCATGTCCGTGATGCGAGAGCGGGGAATGACTGATGTTCTCACCCACGACCGGCACTTTGCCCAGGAAGGCTTCCATGTTCTCCTTTAAGCACGCTAAGCATAAGTATGGTTCTCTACTGTTAGTCCTCGTCGCGGTCGCGCTGTATGCCGTGGGCGCGCCCCGCGCCCAGGCCCAGGGCAACCCAGCGGCCATCAAGGTGACATCGAGCACGGCGACGACCAAGTTCGCCCAGGAGATCAAGTTCGAGGTCAAGGCTGAGAGTAGCGCGGGTGACATCCAGCGCATTGACCTGTTCTACACGTTCCATGACGGCAAGGCCAGCAACCGCCTGCCCACGGAGATCACCCCGGCCAAGAGCGTCAGCGCGACGGCCACCAAGCGTGCCCAGCAGGGCGAGTTCGCCCCCCAGTTGGACATCCGCTACTACTGGCGCATCACCGACTCGGCCGGCAACACGCTCAAGACGGATACCCAGACCGTCGTCTACAGCGACGACCGCTACCAGTGGCAAAAGGTGAGTAACGAGCGCGCCACGATCTTCTGGTATAGCGGCAATGCCAACACGGGCCAGCAATTCTTGCAGTGGACGATGGAGGGGCTGGACCGGCTCGAACAGAACTTTGGCATCAAGATGAGTTACCCCATCCATGTCGGTCTCTACGCCAACAAAAACGACATGGCCCTGGCCCTGGCGCCGCGTGGCGACGTGTTTGACCAGGGCGCGACCGTGCTGGGCGAAGCCCGCTCGGCCTACGGCACCCTGCTTATGCTCAACCAGGCCGACGCCAAGACCACCTTGTGGCACGAACTGACCCACCTGGTCCTGCACGACCTGGTCAAAGGGCCGTATGAGAGCAACCTCGTGTCCTGGCTGGATGAAGGTCTCGCCATGTATAACGAGGCCGACGATCACAACGACAACTACCAGCGCGCGCTGGACGACGCCATCCGCCGCAACGACGTCTTCGTCGTGCGCTCGATGACCTCGCCCAACGGTGTCCCAAGCAAGGTCGGCATCTGGTACGGGCAGGCGCGGAGCGTCGTGGAGTACCTGCTCAAGAACCACGGCGGCAAGGAGAACCTCGCCAAGCTGTTGGACCTGCTGTCCGGCGGCACCCGCGTGGACCCGGCCCTCAAGCAGGTCTACGGCTTTGACCAGGATCAGTTGAACACTCTGTGGCGTCAGTCGGTCAACCTGCCCACCCAGGGCGCGCCCGTCCAACCCGCCGCCGCCGCGACCGCCACGCCGCAGGCCGCTCCCGCCGGACCGACCGCCGCCCCGCGCGCGCCAACCAATACGCCTCGGCCGGCCGCCCAACCGACGCAGCCGTCGACCAGCCAGGGGCAGGCGCAGCCCTCCTCGCCGCAGCCCGAGCCAGTCCCGGCGCCGGCCCAGAGCGGCGGCCTGTCGCGGAACGCCCTCCTGCTCCTGGGCGCGCTCGGCCTCGTCGGCGCGTGCAGCACGGTTCTGTTGACCGGCCTGGTGGTGCTCGGCGCGGTCATGTTCACGCGGCGTCGGGCGTAAGGCTTACAAGACCTGACAGGTTTCCCCCTTCGGGGACTTCGTCAAAACCTGTCAGGTCTTATCTGTGTCCATCAAGGAAGCAATGGAGCTGGCTGTGATACCCAATTTTTCCACCGAACCGGCGGTGATCGTGACGCGGGGAGGCTACGTCGAGTCGGTGCATCAGGCGGCCGTCGCCGTTGTGCGCTCCGACGGAACGCTCCTGTACAGCCTGGGCGACCCGGGCCTCGTGACGTTCACGCGCAGTTCGGCCAAGCCGTTCCAGGCGCTGGCCGTCGTCGAAAGCGGCGCGCTGGACGAGTATGGCTTCATGCCGCGCGAGTTGGCGCTGATGTGCGCCTCGCACAACGGCCAGCCTTACCACACTCAGACCGCGACCCAGATGCTGGAGCGCATTGGGCTGACCGCCGACGACCTGCGCTGCGGCGTCCACATGCCCTTCCACGCGCCGACGGCGAAGGCGATGCGTCAGGCGGGCGAGCGGGCCACGCCCATCCACAACAACTGCTCCGGCAAGCACGCCGGTATGCTGGCCCTGTCCAAGTACCTGGGCGCCCTCGGCCACGACTACCGCGACCTGGCCCACCCTGTCCAGCAGATGAACCTGGCGAACCTGGCCGAGTTGGCCGAGGTGGCCCCAGAGAGCATTACCGTGGCGGTGGACGGTTGTAGCGTGCCGACCTTTGGCCTGCCCCTGCGCGACGCCGCCTACGCCTTCAGCCGGCTGATGGACACTCGTGGACTGCCGCCCGCGCGGGCCGACGCGATTGAGCGCATCGTGGGCGCCATGCAGGCTTATCCAGAGATGGTAGGCGGGGACGACCGTTTCGACACCTGGCTGATGTCCAGCATCCCCGGCCTGATCTCGAAGATTGGCGCCGAAGGCTACCAGGGCATGGCGATTCGTCGCGACGGCGAGGCGCTCGGCATCGCGGCCCGCATCGCCGACGGCGACGTCCCCAATCGGGCACAAGCGGCGCTGGTCATGGAAGTCCTGCGCCAACTCGACCTGCTGCCGCCGGGGCTGGCGGGCGCCGAACGCTGGCAGCGCGGGGTTGTGCGCAACCGCCACGGTACCGAGGTGGGCGACATTCGACCCGCGTTCGAGCTAAGGCACCTGTAGGGCGGCCCCTCCTGAATCACCCAGACCTGCTGATACGATGTACCCGAAGGGACCCTTTTCCTTCGGGAGTTTTTTTGTCGGGCGGCCCTTATCCAGCCTGGGGCGTTCCCTCAGCGGCTCCGAAACGTCACGGAGAGTAACTGCCGCCTACCGATAAGCGTTATATTGACTGTAGAGGGGTAGATTGGCAGTGAAGGAGCTACTGTGCGACCTGTTCTTGTATGGTTAGGCGTTGCGCTGGTCCTGGGGCTGGTGGGCCTGCTGGCCCACATCGAGCCGGTGATCACCGCCGCCCCCCTGGCCCAGTCCACCGCCTACCCGGCGCCGGGGCCGACCCCCACCCAGGCTATTGTCACCCCCATCCCGGTGTCCCACATCCTCTACCTGCCCCTGGCGAACAAGGTTCCCCAGGGCGCGCCCGCCCCCGTCCCCCTGAGCGTCGCTCCCATTCGGGACGGCGGCTATCGCCTGAGCTGGGACATCGCGGCCGGGACAGACCTCTACCTGCTGTATGAGGCGGCGACGGCGACGATGGCCGACGGCCGCCAGATTGCCTCACTGCGCGCGGGCGAGCCGCCCCGCTACGACTTCCCGCCCCCCTCGGCCGGTGTCCTGTACTACCGCCTCGTCGCCGTCAACCGCGCCGGGGCGACGAGCGGGCCTGTCCTGCGCGTCGCGGCCCCGGCTGCGCCTCAACTCCGCGTCGAAGAAGTGTCCGGCGGTGGCTATGGCGTCGCCTGGAACGCAGCCCCCGCCCCGGTCCAGTATCGTCTGTTGGAGGCGACGTCCGCCGCCATGACATCAGCCTCGGAGATTCTGGTCAACCAGGCGGAGGGGACGACACGCTACTTCCCGCCGCGCCCACGGGGCGTCTTCTACTACCGCCTTGTCACCACGTTCGACCAGGTCGCCGTCGTCAGCGGCGTCCTGGCCGTGCCCATCCCCCGTCCCGGTTTGTGGGGCGTCGTCACCGACGCGGGCCAGCCCGCCCAAGGGGTCCTGGTCGAGTTGCGGCGCTGCACCCTGGCTGGCAGCCAGTGTGGCGGCTGGACTACGGTGGAAACCGTCACGACGCAAGCGGATGGCATGTACAGCTTCACGCGGCTGGACCCCATCCCCGCTAACACCGCCTACTACATCTACTTCACCAACCCGGCCCGCCGCACCAACTACCTCAACTTCTGGCGGGGGCGGAATGTGGTCGGCTTTAATGGCCGCGACACAGTGGAGGCCAGCCGCTTCGACATCGCCAACATCT
>CAZFUK010000059.1:11481-15165 GCA_964522005.1 uncultured Anaerolineales bacterium
ACCCAGAATGCGTTCCTGCCCAATCCGGTAGGCTTCCGCTGGCAGCGCCGCCCGACGACCAGTGACAACTACTGTGTCATGTTCATGGACCGCGCCCTGACTCCGCTCATCCCCTGCTACCGCCTGGGGTATATTGACTATACCCGCCTGGACGTGGCGGGTGTGCTCGACTTCAATACGGCCTACAACTGGACCACATGGGTCAGTATCGAGGGCCAGGGCTACGGCGAAGCCTTCTACTACCGCACCCTGACCATCCTGCCCGGGCGGTCGGCCATGAAGGAGGGGTTGTCCCTGTTCCCCCTGCGGGACGCGCTGACCCAGCCGCCCCTGCGCGAGTCGGCCCCGCCCACCGCTGAGCCGTAACGGGCCTGGGCAGCCTGGCCGACAAATCCCTGTTGGCGCGGACCCCTCGCCCTCGCTATACTTTAGACATGCCACCTACGCGAATTCGTGGTATAATCTGGTCCGCCAGAGTGGCCGTCCCCCGGACGCGCGAGCGACGCCCACCGCGCCTGTCCGACCCCCTAACACACGACGGCCCGCCCAACCCTCTGGCGGTTAGACGGCCATGAATTATGACACGTTGAGCGATGAGGAGTTGGTGGCGCGGGTCGTCTCGCGCGACCGGCTGGCTCTCGACACGATCTACAACCGATATGGGACCCTGGTGTTCTCCCTGAGTGTCCGTATGCTGGGCGAGGGGATGGCCGCTGAGGAAGTGACGCAGGACGCGTTCCTGTCCCTCTGGCGGCGTGCCGACCACTACTCGGTCGAGCGCGGCCGCCTCCTGTCGTGGCTCTTGACCATCGCGCGGAACCGCGCGATTGACGAGCTGCGCCGCCACCGCAACCTGGCCGAGCAGGTCGAGTTGCCCGAGCAGGCGGGGGATGAGCCGGACCTTGAAGAGGTCGCGCTGCGGCGGGTACAGATACGCCGCGCCCTGGCCTTGCTGCCCCAGTTGCAGCGGCAGGCCATCGAGTTGGCCTACTACAGCGGCATGACCCAGCAGGAGATCGCGGACCATCTCCAGACGCCCCTGGGGACGGTCAAGACGCGCATGCGCCTGGGTCTGCAACGCCTCCGCGAGATTCTGGAAGCGGGCGAAAGGCTCAATCAGGATGTTCCCTCGCCCATGCATCCAATGGGCGACCCACCAACGTAATACAGAGTAGATGGCAAGGAGCTTGCTCCACCAGGGGTAAGGCCGGCCGCCGCTCGTCATCCTTGTGCTAGAGGTAGTCTAAGTTTGTGAACGATCAGCTGCGTTTGGACAACGAGGACTTGGAAGACGTCCTCGTCGCGTATACCCTGGGGGCGCTGTCGCCAGAGGAGGCGGCCGCGTTTGAAGCCCAGTTGGATACCCCGGCCATCCAGGCGGCCCACGCCGCTTACCGCGACACGGTCGAGGCGCTGAACCTCGCTCCGCCGCTGCGCACGCCGCCGCCCGAGTTGAAGACGAGGCTGATGGCGCGGCTGGACGAGGCGGACAGGGCCCCGGCCCGTCCGACCCTGGTGAGCCGGTCGCAACAAGAGGCGGCGCGTCCACGGCCTCGGCTGCTCGTCTGGCGTCGGCTGTCGCCATGGTTGGCCGCCGCGGCGATGCTCGTGGTCTCCTTCGGCCTGGGGGTGCGTGTCTGGCAGCAGCAGGCCCAGTTGGCCCAGTTGCAGGCTGTGCTGACCAAGCCCCAGATGGTGGCGATGGAGGCGGGGGAGGTCGCGCCCCAGGCCCAGGGCCGCTTCTACCTGGCGCCCGAGTCGAACCGCGCCGTCCTCATTGTGGCCGAAATGCCACGGCTGAGCCAGGACAAGACGTATCAGTTGTGGCTGGTGGGGAAGGACGACGTGCGCGACAACGGCGGGACCTTCCGCGTCGACTCGCAAGGCTACGGGACCTTCCTCGTGTCCGCGCCGCGCCCGCTGCGTGACTACAAACGCATTGGCGTGACGACCGAGCCGGCCGGCGGCAGCCCTGGCCCTACGTCGGGGCGCGTCATCGGCGCCAGCCTCGACCAGCCGCAACCCGTGGATTGGTAAATCCCGCCCTGACAGGCCCTGTCTTCCAAGAAAGACAGGGCTTTTTTTCATTTGCTCCGCATGGATACATCCAGCCGGGCGCGGGGTGCGTAAGGTACTATAGAGTCTGACCCTACCCATCTACCCCACAGGAGGAATCTAGCATGCTCGCTCGCAAATGGCCCGTGATGATCACGCTCGCGCTGACCCTGGCCCTGTTCGCCTCGGTGGCATCCGCCCAAACCAACTCGATTACTGTCCAACTAGCGGCGCAGAATAACAGCGGCCAGAACGGCACGGCGACTCTCACCGCCATGGGCGACCAGACGCAGGTTGTCATCAACTTGCCGACGGGTCCGGCGGGCGCGGGCGTCGAGCAGCCCGTCCACATCCACACGGGCGCGTGCCCCACGCCGGGCGGCGTGGTCTTCCCCCTCTCGAACTTGAAGGAAGGCAAGTCGACCACGATGGTCAACGCCAAGCTGAGTGACATCGCTAACGGCAAGCACGCCATCAACGCCCACAAGTCGGCGGCGGAGGCGAGCGTCTACACCGCCTGTGGCAACGTCCAGTCCATCGCCATGCCCGCCGCGCTGCCCACGACCGGCTTCGATATGGGTTCGCTGTCGCTGGTGGCTGTGCTTGGCCTCCTGCTGGCTCTGGGTGGCCTGGCCCTGCGCCGCGTGCGAGCGTAAGCCCGACGGAGGACGGAAGGCGGAAAGCAGAAGGCTGAAACAAGTAAGCGGTAGGCTGAGTTAGCAGAGGGAGGATGGTTGAGGCTGCCGGGCCTCAGCTATCCTCCCTCTTGTGTCCCTCAACCGCCGTCAATCTTCAGTCTTTAGTCTTCAGTCTTTGGGCCTCCGTCTTCCGTCCTAGTCCAGCCGCTTCTGGATGTGCGCCTGGCCGTCGAAGGTGAGCAGGGTGCGGCCCTTGCCTTCCAGCGAGGTTTCCAGGTGCACCGGGCGCCGCCAGACGGCGTAGAGGTTCGCCAGCGTGTCGCGCGCGTAGTCCAGCTTGAGGTCCACGCCTTCGTGCTGGTGGCGCAGGTAGAGTTCGCCCCGGTTGCTGTAGTTGCCGTCCTCGACGGCGATGATGGGCTGGCCGAAGTTGGTGAGGGACTGGAGCAACTGGCGCTTGATGGCGGCGAAGTCGCGGCTGGCGATCTCATACCGCTCGGTGCGCGGGTTCCAGCGGTAGGTGAACAGCTTGTAGCGTTCGCAGAAGTCCTCGGTCAGGAACTGGTCCACGAAGCCGATGTCGTTGTAGATGCGGCGTACCTCGAAGATTTTCTCCCGCCCCAGCCCCAGCTTCAGGTCCCACGCCGCCTTGCGCGTGCGGTCGTCGCACTCGTCGTACTCGCGGCCGAAGCGGCCCTTGTCCCACCGCTCCTCGATGTCGCGCAGCAACTCCAGCCCCAATTTGTAGGGGTTGAGCTGGCCCGAGTGCATGGCGACGGTGCCGGAGTGGTGGTCGGCGTAGTCAATGATCTCGGCGTCCGACAGGACCCGCCGGGTCATGATGGTGCTATGCCAGAATGAGGCCCATCCTTCGTTCAGGATCTTGGTCTGGCCCTGGGGAGCGAAGTAGTACGCTTCCTCGCGCAGCATGTCCAGCACATCGGCTTCCCAGGTTTCCAGGGGCGCGTGGTTGACCAGGAAGAGCATGACA
>CAZFUK010000060.1:0-4541 GCA_964522005.1 uncultured Anaerolineales bacterium
ACGTAGGTAGCCATGCCTCTGCTCCGTGGAAAAGGTGCAGTTGATGTAGGGGCGAGGTAACCTCGCCCCTACATCCGTCTACTACTTAGAACCCGAAGTGGGTGGCCTGCCCGGCCACGATGTACCACGTGACGAACAGGGCGTTGAGGAACGCGCCCGTCCAGATGCTGCCCGTCTTGCGATAGAAATAGGTCGAGATGATCGCGACAATCGCCAGGATGGGCACGAACTGGATGGCAACGATGGTCAACAGCGACTCGGCGGCGTTGGTGAGCGTGCCGCCCAGCATCAGCGGGATGTACTGAACCAGCAGCAGGACGACGATGCCCGTGACCATGAGCAGGATATTGGTCAGCATCTCACGGCGCTGGCTGACAAGCTGGCCGTTGGCGGCTCGCCGCATCTGGACGTGCAGGCCGAGGCCGAGGACCAGGAAGTAGAACACGAAGGGCAGCAGGTAGCCGAGGAAGATGCGGAACTGGAGCAGGTTCATGGGCTTGAGCGCGACCACCCACCAGCGGAAGTCGGCCAGGAACAGCGTGTAGGACAGCGTCAGGAGGAGGTAGCCCGCGCTGGCGATGGTAATGGCGAGCAGGGCCGACTTACCGATGACGCCCCAGTCGAGGGCGGCGCCGGGCGCGACGAAGCCGAGGCGGGCGGGCTGGGGCCGCGCCACGCGCCCGCTCTGCATGCGCCAGACCAGGTAGAGGACCAGCGAGATGAGGGCGTTGAGGACGGCCCAGGTCATGATGCCAGTGGTGATGTTCTGGGGCCAGATCGCGTTGGCGGGGAACCACTGGTTCCCCCACTTCTGGAACTGGAAGTAGCTCAGGGCCGGGATGAGGGCGGTCAGGACCGCGCCCACCCACCAGGCCGCGCCGGTCGCGCCCTGGGCGGCGGGGACGGGCTGGGTCACGCCCTGGAAGAAGGGCAGGCGCAGAAGCAGGCCGCCCGTGGCGACGAGGAACATGACAAAGCCGAGCAGGCCGAGCAGGGTGCCCAGTTCCTTCCAGTACCAGATCTGGTTGTCTGGCGGGAGGGGCGTACCGCCCTGGAGGGTCTGCTGCATCCACTCCATGGCGTAGCCCATGGCCTCGGTGGACTGGTGGTCCCATGGGTGGGTCATGCGTGGGGTGTAGAGCTTGCGCGCCGTGCCATCCTGGATCGAGCCGTAGAGCTTGCCGGGCTGGACTGTCTCGCCGGTGTTAAAGGCTTTCTTCAGTTTGTCAGAGGTGACGATGTCCTTGGGCACAGCGGCGTTCCACATCAGCGCCGAGAACTCGTCCCACTGGGAGAAGACCAGGCCCAGGTTGCGGGGGAACTGGGCGGTGCCTTCGGGCGCTCCCAGGGTGCCGGTCGAAGACCCCTGGAGCATGACGGACTTGTAGTCGTTGGGGGCCGCGCCCGCCGCGACCAGGACGGTCCAGCCGCCCATGGAGTGGCCTTCGAGGCCGATATTGGCCGTGTCCACGATGTCCAGCGAACGCAGGTAGCGCAGGCCGTCCGGGCCGCCGAAGCCGTTGGCGAAGGCGGGCGGGTCGGAGTAGCCGTGGCCCGTCTGGTCCATGGCGAGGACGACGTAGCCGCGGCGGGCATACTCAATGGCGTAGCCCGACTGCGTCTCGCGCGAGTTGATGTAGCCGTGGACGGCCAGGATGCCGGGAGCCTTATTCTTGTTGGTGACACCAGGGGGGATGTAGAGCAGCGCGCTCATCAGCTTGCCGTTGGTGCCGACGAAGCGCACGTCACGGATGGTAATCGTACCGCCCGCCGTCTGGGTATACCAGGCGAGCAGCCCGCCGACGAGGACGAGCGCCAGGGCGACGGCCAGGAGCCGCCAGAGCGTTCGAGATGAGTTTTTCGTCATGGAAAACCTCCTCGCAATGAATGATGAATGATTGGGAAATGGCTAACCAGCCACGACACGACGGATGTTAGCACAACTACGCAGAATTGTCCACCACCCCGTACCAGGGCGAGACAGCCTCACCGCCACCCCGTTACGTCAACCTCCTTTCCCCGAGAGTCGGCAGGACGACACGCGGCGTTGTGCGGTCAACACCCTCTCTCAGGATACTCTATTTGACGAACGATGGGGTGAAAGGGGCTTCACTCAGGGGGAATGAATATCCACCCTCATGAGTAGATAGGTGGCAATAGACCACTAAAGCACGGAGAACACAGAGCAACAAAAACTTTCTAACCCCGTGTTCTCCGTGCTTTGGTGGTAAGTCGTCTGACCTTCTAGGCCCGCTCGATCTGGACCAGGTTGGTGTAGAACGTCGCGCCGCGCCCCATGTCGGTCAGGGCGTCGGAGGTCAACTGGTTGATGCCCTGGCCGTTGGGACTGAGCTTCGACCACCAGGTCGCTTCGGCGGCCGCCACGCCGGTCTGGCGCATGGCTCCGACGCGCGCCCGCAGCCGACACTCGCCCCGGTCGTTGAAGACGCGGCACCAGTCGCCGTCGGCGATGCCGCGCGCCTCGGCGTCGGCGACGCTGAGTTCGATGAACGGCTCCTTCTGCTTGGCGATGAGCTTGTCCACGTGGGAGAACGAGGTATTCAGGAAGAAGTGGGCGCTGGGCGTGATGAGATGAACCGGGTAGCGGGCGGCCAACTCCGGCGCGGCGTCGGCGCTCTCGGCGATGGGGTCGTGGCGCGGCAGCGGGTCCAGCCCCTCGTCGGCCATCCGCGCCGAGTAGAACTCGACCTTGCCGCTGGGCGTCGGGAAGCCGCCCCGCGCGAAGGGCGCCCAGGGGCCAGGACGGAGGACGGAGGACGGAGGACGGAGGCCAGAAGAAGTCCCCCCCGTCGTATCCAACTCGCGTGCCTCGTCCATCGTCGTCCAGCTTCCGTCTTCGGTCTTCGGTCCTCCGTCCTCCGTCCTCCGTCCTCCGTCTTCGGTCGGCAGCGCCAGCCTCGCCCAGCCGGTCGCCATCAGGCTCTCGCGGCTGATGCCGGCCCAGTGGGGATGCTCGCGGCCCAGGGCCTGGTCAATCATGTCCTCCACCGTGTCGTCAAAGCACGGCTCGGTGAAGCCCATCGCCCTGGCGAGGCGGCGGAACAGTTCGACGTTGGAGACGGACTGGCCCAGCGGGGCGATGGCCGGCTGGTTGACCTGGATATAGTACGTGCCGTACGCCTTGTGCAGGTCCAGGTGCTCCAACTGCGTCGTGGAGGGCAGGACCAGGTCGGCGTAGTCGGTGGTGTCGGTGAAGTAGGGGTCGTGGACGACGGTGAACAGGTCCTCGCGGCGGAGGCCCTGGAGCACCTTGGCCGAGTTGGGCGTGCTGGCGGCCGGGTTGGCGTCGTAGACAAAGAGCGCCTTGACCGGCGGGTTGTCCAGGCGGAGCAGGTCCTCGCCCAGTGTGTTCATGTTGACCCAGCGCGGCTCGGGCGTCGGCTTCAGGTCGGGCCGCGCCAGGGCGGGGTAGTCCACCGGGAACGCGCCCGACGTGCTGAGCAGCGCGCCGCCACCCACGTCGCGCCACGCCCCCACGACAGCGGGCAGGCAGGCGACGGCCCGCACCATCATGCCGCCGTTGGTGTGGCGCTGGAGGCCGTAGTTGAGGCGGATAGCGGCGGGGCGCGTCGTGGCGTACTCGCGGGCCAGGGCGACGATGTGCTCGGCCGGCACGCCCGTCACGCTGGCCGCGCGCTCGACCGGCCACTCCGACGCCCGCGCCTTGAGACCCTCGAAGCCGAGGGTGTAGCGGTCAATCCAGTCCTGGTCGTGCAGCCCCTCGCTGATGATCACGTTCATCAGGGCCAGGGCCAGCGCGGCGTCGGCGCCGGGGCGGATGGGGATGTACTGGTCGGCCAGGCGGGCGGTGCGGGTCTGGCGTGGGTCAATGACAATGAGCCGCGCCCCGTTCTTCTGGGCCCGCGTGATGAAGGGCATCAGGTGGGTATTGGAGGTGGCCGGGTTGGAGCCCCAGACGAGAATCAGCCCGGCGTGCTCGAACGCTTCAGGGTCGGTGCCCACGGAGACGCCGTAGGTGTAGCGCCAGCCCAGCGCGCCCGCTTCGGAGCAGATGGTCCGCTCCAACTGGCTCGCGCCCAGGCGGTGCCAGAAGCGGCGGTCCATGCCTCCCTCGTTGATGAGGCCGAGCGTACCGGAGTAGGAGTAGGGCAGGATGGCCTCGGGGCCGTACTCGCGGATGATAGCCTGGAAACGCTCGACAATCTCGGCGATGGCTTCGTCCCACGTAATCTCGACAAACTGCCCCGCGCCCTTGGGGCCGATGCGGCGGCGAGGGGTCAGGACGCGGCGCGGGCTGTAGACCAGGTCGAGGTAGCCCTGCCCGACCTTGCCGCACAGGAAGCCGTTGGTCGTGGGGTGGGTCTTGTCGCCCTCAATCTTAATCGCCCGCCCATCCTGGACCGTGACCTTGATGGCGCAGGTGTCGGGGCAGTCGTGCGGGCAGGCCATGTGGACGACACGCAGACCAGAGTCTTGTAGCATAGTCTCGGCTCCTCTCGCGGCTTAGTCCAGGTGAAAGACTTCTTCCAGGAGGATGAAGCCTTCGTCGGGTCTCTTAC
>CAZFUK010000060.1:4641-15142 GCA_964522005.1 uncultured Anaerolineales bacterium
TAGTCCAGGTGAAAGACTTCTTCCAGGAGGATGAAGCCTTCGTCGGGTCTCTTACCCTCTAGCGCCTCGAAAAACGGCGCCATTTCCGCCTGCCAGCGGCCGTTGACCTCACGGGCCGCCATCCCCGCCCGCGCGGCGTCGAAGTCGTCGGTTTCCAGATAGCCGAACAGCAGGCCATCCTCGCGCATGAACAGCGAGTAGTTGCCCCAGCCCGTCTCGCGCAGCGCCTGGCGCATGTCCGGCCAGACGGCCTGGTGCCGCGCCTTGTACTCCTCGATGCGCTCGGCCTTGACCTTCAGGATAAACCCAATCCTCGCCACGGCAGCCCCCTTGTGCGTGTGGGTCCAGGTGGGGGCAAGTATAGCAGAGCACCGGGTGAACGCGCAAGAGGGAGTTGTCCACGTTTTAGCCCCGTCTTTCGCCAGGTCTTTAGCCTGCCCTGGGGTTGAATAGGGACAGTAGCTCACCCTTCAACATCACAGGAGACACGCCATGCGCTACCCCTCACCGCGTCACCCTCTCGTCGGCTGGCTCGCCCTGGCGCTGAGCCTCGTCCTGGCCGCTCTGTCCCCGGCGTTGTCGCGCGCCGACGGCCCCGCCCCTGACACCGCCCCGCCCCTGGTCAACGTCGTCCCGGCTGACCTACCCGCCAGCGTGGTCGCCGTCGCCAACGACGGCCTGACCCTCGACCGCGCCAGCCTGCCCGCCGCCCTCCAGGCCGGGCAGCCCTGGTCGTCGGCGAGCGCGTTGCCCCGCGGCCGGGTAGACGGCGGCCGGCGTGGGCTGGAGGATGTTGGGCTGGACGGCCCTGAGACCATCGGCTCCCGCTGGCAGCCCGACTTCGTCATCGGCGACGACAACCGTACGCGCGTCACGACGACCGCCAGCTACCCCTGGTCGGCCATCGTCCACCTGGAGATGACCTTCCCGCGCGGCAGCGGGACCTGCACCGGCTGGCTCATTGGGCCGCACACCGTGGCCACGGCCGGCCACTGCGTCTATGGCCGCGACGAGGGCGGCTGGGCGACGCGGGTCCGGGTTCTGCCAGGCCGCAACGGTGGTCAAGCGCCGTTTGGCGCGGTGTACGCGACCCGCCTGTGGGCTGCGCGCGACTGGACCGCGACCGAAGCGCCACCCGCCGACTACGGCGCGATTAAGATTGGCACGGACCTGGGGACACAGGCGGGGTGGTTCGGCTTCCGCGCCGACGGCGACACAACCCTCCAGGGCGTGACGCTCAACACGGCGGGCTACCCCGGCGACAAGCCGTTTGGGACGCAGTGGTTCACCTATGGGCGGGTGACGGGGCTGACCCGGAGTGAGGTGTACTTTGACCTGGACATCTGGAGCGGGCAGAGCGGCTCGCCCACGTGGTGGCGGTCGGGGGACACGCGGACCGTCGTCGCCATCGTCGCCTACGGCAGCCGGCCCTACAACTTCGGCACGCGCATCACCGATGCCGTCGCCGGCTTCCTGGCCGCCGCCCTCCAGGGCTAGGCCAAAACATTAGACAGAATCAACAGGATTAGCAGAATTGACAGAATAAGATCGCGGAGGGCCAAACCCTCTTGGTCTATTCTGTTCATTCTGCGAATTCTGTAAATTCTGTCTATATCTCAAGTCCGGCGGCGGCGAGGGCTTCGGGTAGGGTGGCTTGCGCGGCGACGCCGCCCGCCGCGCGGGTCGAGAGGGAGCCGCAGGCGCAGGCCAGCCGCAGGCACCGCTCCAGCGGCCAGCCGGCGAGCCAGCCGTAGACAAAGCCCGCGTCGAACGAGTCGCCCGCGCCGGTCGTGTCCACGACGGACATAGGCAGCGCGGGCGCCGCCGCCACCTCGGAGCCGCGCTGCGCGATAGCGCCGTGTGCCCCCAGCTTGATCGCCACCGTCGGGATGGTCTCGGCCAGGGCGGCCAGGGCAGCGCGAGGGTCCGTCTCGCCGGTCAGGGCGCGGGCCTCGGTCTCGTTGGGCAGGAAGAGGTCAACGTGGGCCAGGGCGGCGCGCACGTCGCCGTCCCAGGCCTCGGCGGGGTCGTAGTTGGTGTCCAGGGAAACGGTCAGGCCGAGGGCGTGCGCCTGCTGGAACAGCGTCGGGATGCTGGGGCGCAGGCTGTGGAGCAGGAACAGGCTGCCCAGGTGCAGGTGGCGGGCGTGGGCCAGGCGGCTGAGGTCCAGGTGGTCCAGGCGGAGCGCGCCAATGGAGCCGAGATAGGTCAGGATGGCGCGGTCGTCGTCGCGCGAGAGGATGACGCCTAGCCCTGTCCCCACGTCGGACATGGCAATGCCAGCCACGTCCACGCCGCGCGCCGCCAGCGCGCGCCGCATAAACGCGCCAAACTCGTCGTCGCCCACCAGCCCCAGGAAGGCGGTGCGCAGGCCGAGGCGGGCCGCGCCGCAGGCGAAGATACCAGCCGAACTGCCAACGGTGAGCGTGGCGCCCGCCACCAGCTTCTCGCGCTGCCCGAAGGCGGGCGTCACGTCGCCTGTGAGCACCAGGTCCGGGTTAAGGTCCCCGACAACGACGAGGTCAAACATGTTACGCAAACACAAGCTCGCCAGCTTCTTCGGGGAAGAAGTTGGGCAGGTAGGGCCGCTGCGCCGCAAGCAGGTCGTCGGCCAGGGCACGCGCGATCACCGGGTCCGTCACCGCCCCGTCCGCCAGCAGCGCCTCGACAAACAGTTCACGGCTGCCCATCAGGGCGGCGTCCACCGTCAACTGGATGGCGTCCAGCTTGTGGGCGATGATGGCGGCCAACGGCTCCGGGAAGTCGAGCACCTGGAGGGGCCGCAGGCCGCCCGCCGTGGCCGCCGCCGGCAGTTCCAGCACGGCGTCGTCGGGCAGGTTGCGCACCGCGCCCCGGTTCGGGACGTTGACGAAGAAGATCCGGCGGCGGTCTAGCTCAATGGAGTCGAGGATGTCCACGATTTGCTCGTGCTCGCCCGACGCCCGCTCAAAGATCCGCTGGTCCAACGGCTTCTGGCCGAGCGCCTGCTCCCGCATGGCCGCGTAGATGCGGTCACCGTCCGCGATGACCGCCTCAAACGAGAAGGCATCCACGCCGAGGGTCGCGCCGTAGTAGCGGCCGCCGGGGAAGCGCTCCGGGAAGAACTCCGTGACGTGGCGGTCGTTGGCCGACGGGTAGCCGCCAAACTCCTCGAACAGCGACCAGGAGAAGGGGTTGGTGCGCGTGGTCAGGCCGCGCGGAATTGTCTGCCCGAACGATAGATAGTCAAAGGGCTGGTCGCGCTCGCGGTCGAGCCGCTGCCGAACCAGGGGCCAGGCGTCCCGCCCGCGCCAGCGCAGGTCGTAGAAGAAGGTCAGGTGGTTGAGGCCGACGGCCATGGAGGTGACTTCCTCGGGGGGGGCGCCAATCAGCCGGCCTAGCTCGCGTTCGACACTGAACGCGCCGTGGCACAGGCCGACAGCGTTGAGGCTGGTCGCCTGGTGGATGGCCCAACAGTTGGCCGTCATGGGATTGCTATAGTTGAAGAACCACGCCTGGGGACAGAGCGTCTGGACGTCGTGGGCAATCTCGACCAGGGCGGGGATCATGCGCATGGCCCGCGAGATGCCGCCCGGCATCATCGTATCGCCCACGGGCTGGTAGATGCCATAGCGGCGGGGGATAAAGACGTCTTGCTCCCACGCTCGGCGGCCGCCGACCCCGATGGTCGTGATCACCACGTCGGCGTCGGGCAGAACGTCGCGCCGGTCGGTGGAGGCCTCAATATGGATGTCCGCGTCGCGCGCGGCGACCATGCGGCGGCCCAGTTGTTCCGCCGTCTCCAGCGCGTCCGGGTCAATGTCCACCAGGGCCAGCGTGCGGGGCCGACCGTGAGAGGACAGGATGAGGTCGGCCAGCAGACCTCGGGTGAACACGACGCTTCCCGCGCCGATGAGTACGATCTTATTCATGGACATCTCCTTCGATGTCGGATGTGGATGAAAGGGGTACAACTATACTATATAGGATTTAACGCACTGTGTCAATAAAGAAACTACCACGTCACGGATAAGACTAGCCACGAGAGGCGATGTAGAGACGCGGAAAGCACCGCGTCTCTACCTGCTACAGACGACAGACCTTAGATGAGGATGGCCCGGCGCTGCTGGAGGATGGCGCGGGCCTGGTCGTGGTGGCTGCTCACCGCCAGGACGGCGTGGCGGTCCAGCAGGTGCCGGCGGAGGGAGGTCCCGCCCTGGCTGTGCTCGTCCAGCAGCCCGGTGACAAGCTCCTGGGTGTCCGCGCGGCTCTGGCCGCCGCTGACAATCAACTCGCCCAGCCCTTCGACGCTCACTTTCGTATCGTTGGGCAGCATCTGGAGGACGGTCATCACCTGCGGCTGGAGGGCGAAGCCTTTGACCTGGGGGAAGCCGGTGGCTTCGCTGAGGACGATAAAGCGGAAGTCTTCGACACCGGCGGTCTGGAGTTCACGCACGACGTCGTCAATTTGCGCATCCAGAGGGACAACGGCGACCAGGGACTCAGCCATAGCTTCTCCTTCATAGGGGAAAGGTTAGTGATGCAGCCGAGGCGGCGGCGTCAGGGCCATACCCTCTATTTTAAGCAGACCGCCCCGGTTTGCAAGACGCCCAGGGCTGCCTACAGTATGCCATCTGGATAGCCTGAGGTTATACTACAACCAGTGGCATACTCTGTGCAACGCCAGGGGCAGGTGGACACGCCTCGCTCGATGCGGCCGCCTGAGAGGAATGAGTCATGGAGTCCTTCCTGCACGCCGAAACCCTCATCATCGAACTGCTCCTCCTCGCCTCCATCGTCGCCATCGGTGTGCGCCGCCTGCGCATCCCCTACACCGTCGCGCTGGTGCTGGTCGGCCTGCTGATGACCCTCCAGCCCGACGCCCGCCTGGAACTCACCTCTGAACTCATCCTGGCGATGTTTGTGCCGCCCCTGGTCTTCGAGGCGGCCTTCCATCTGGACGCGGCGCACCTGCGTCAGCAGTGGCGGGCCATTGTGATGCTGGCCGCGCCAGGCGTCCTGCTGACAATGCTGATTGTGGGGCTGATTGTCGCCTGGGGCACGCCCCTCTCGCTGCCGACGGCCCTCCTGTTCGGCGCGCTCATCTCGGCCACCGACCCCGTGGCCGTTGTCGCCCTCTTCCGCTCCCTGGGCGCGCCCCGCGCCTTGACCCTGCTGGTGGAGGGCGAGAGCCTGTTCAACGACGGTACGGCCATTGTCGTCTTCAACCTGATGCTCGCCATCGTCATGACCAACCAGTTCAACCCCGTGGCGAGCCTGACGAGCTTCCTGGTCGTCTCGGTCGGTGGGGTGGCGGTCGGCGCGGTCCTGGGCTGGCTCATCACGCGGGTAATTGCCCTGGTGGACGACTACCTCATCGAGACCACCCTCACGACCGTGCTGGCCTACGGCGCGTATCTCGCCGCCGAACGCTTCCACGTCAGCGGCGTCCTGGCCGTGGTGGCGGCGGGCATCCTCAGCGGCAACCTGGGGCCGCGTGGCATGTCGCCGACGACCAAGATTGTCCTGTTCAACTTCTGGGAGTACCTGGCCTTTGTCGCCAACTCAATGGTCTTCCTGTTGATCGGCCTTCAGATCGACCTGTCGCAGTTGGCCGCCCAGGCCGGCCCCATCGCCATCGCGGTCGTCGCCGTCACCGTGTCGCGGCTGGTCGTCTACGCGCTGCTGTGGCTCCTGGACCGCTCCGAGCGGCGCATCCCGCTGGCCTACCGCCACGTGCTGTTCTGGGGCGGGCTGCGCGGCGCTATCAGCCTGGCCCTGGTCCTGAGCCTGCCCGCCGCCCTCACCTATAGCGGTCTGCTGCGCGTGATGACCTTCGGCGTCGTCCTGTTTACCCTGCTGGTCCAGGGGACGACCATGCAAGTCCTGCTCAAGCGGCTGGGGCTGGTGGAACGCTCGGCCGAGCGGCTGGCCTACGAGCGGACGCGGGGCGAACTGTTGGCCGTGCGGGCGGGGATTGACCAACTGCGGCGTCTCCAGGCGCACAAGCAACTGCCGCTCGACGTCTGGGAGACGGTCGGGCCGCGCCTCCAAGCCGCCGAGACCGATCTGCAAACCGAAATCCGCGCCCTCTTGCGACGCCATCCAGAGCTGGAGGCGGAGGAGACCCAGACCGTGCTGCGGGAGGGGTTGCGCGCTCAACGCAGCATGCTCGACGAGTTACTGCGCGACGGCGTGATCTCCGAGGAAGCCTATCAAAGCCTGATTGACCGGGTGGACGCCGAACTGCTGTCGGATCAGCCGCAGATGATCGGGCTGCGGGAGCCGGACGAGGAGAGCCTCAGCGAGGCCGAGGGCCAGGCATAATACTCAGGGTAGCTAGAGAGGACATCTAGAGAGGACATCGTATGGAGGAATTGGTTAAGACCGGGACACAACTACTGGCGCGGCTGGCGGAAGCGTCGGGCGGGCTGGTCATCGGCTACGCCGTGGTGCGCGCCCTCATCACCTTCATCATGGACGCCGTGCGCGGGCCGATGGGCCAGGTGCCCAAGGAGTCGATCCGGCTGACGCTGGGGCGGTCGCTGGCGCTAGGGCTGGAGTTTCTGCTGGGGGCGGACATCCTGAACACGGCCGTCGCGCCGACCTGGGAGCAGGTCGGGTTGCTGGCCGCCATCGCCGCGATTCGGACCGGCCTCAACTACTTCCTGTCCCGGGAGTTGGAGCAGGCGACGGCGCGCGGCGAAGGCGACCACGCTCCCGCCCAGCCGCGCCAGGCCTCCACGGAAGCCTAGCGCCGTAGACCGTTGGGACGAACCCCTCCCCCGGCCCCTCCCCTACAAAGGGAGGGGTGACATGGCCCTGGCTGCCCCCCCTTCCTTGGCAGGGAAGGGGGCGGGGGGTTAGGTTGAGGACGAGTACGACTTTGAAAGACCTCTATCCGGCGCGTCAGGGGATTGACGGGACCGGCCGCCTGGGCTATACTGCTGTCAGTCAATGGGGGACCAGACCAGGAATGAGGGCATATGCGCGTGACACTGGCCTATGGACGAGAGGGGCTGACGGTTGACTTGGGGGGCGCGGCCGACGTGGTCCAGTCACCCTACGTGCCGGGTGTGCCCGACGAAGTGGCAGCCATCCAGCAGGCGCTGCGGGCGCCGCTCGGGTCGCCGCCCCTGGCTGCCAGGGTCAAGGCAGGCGACCGCGTCGTCATCACTCACAGCGACATCACGCGCGCCACGCCCAACGACCGACTGCTGCCCGTGCTGCTGGCCGAACTCGAAGCGGCGGGGGTGCGCCGCCAGGACATCACCCTGCTCAACGCCCTCGGCACCCACCGCCCCCAGACGGAAGCCGAGCTGCGCGGGATGCTGGGCGACGCCGTCGTGGACGGGTATCGCTGCCTCCAGCACAACGCCTTCGACGACGCGGCCCTGGTCCCGCTCGGCGTCACGAGCCTGGGCAACCCGGTCCGCATCAACCGCGCCTACCTGGAAGCCGACGCCCGCATCCTGACCGGCTTCATCGAGCCGCACTTCTTCGCGGGCTTTAGCGGCGGCCCCAAGGGCGTTCTGCCCGCCCTGGCGGGCTGGGAGAGCGTCTTCTCCAACCACAGCTACGCCATGATCGCCCACCCCCAGGCCACCTGGGCACAGACCGAGGGCAACCCCATCTGGGAGGAGATGCGCGAGGTCGCGCTGATGACGCGGCCCACCTTCCTCCTCAACGTCGCGCTCAACCGCGACAAGCGCATTACCGGCGTCTTCGCGGGCGACCTGCTGGCCGCCCACGCGGCGGGCTGCGCCTTTGTGCGCGACCACAACATGGTCGCCGTCGCCGAACCCTACGACATTGTGGTCACCACCAACAGCGGCTACCCACTCGACCAGAACCTCTACCAGACGGTCAAGGGCATGAGCGCGGCGGCGCGCATCACCCGCGAGGGCGGCGCGATTATCATGGCGGCGGCGTGCGAGGATGGGGTGCCGAACCACGGCCGCTACGCCGCGCTGCTGCGCGAGGCCGGCTCCCCCCAGGGCGTGCTCGACCTGATCTCGGCCCCCGGCTACAGCGAGCAGGACCAGTGGCAGGTCCAGATTCAGGCGCTCATCCAACTGCGCGCCGAGGTGTTTGTCTACAGCGACGGCCTGACCGACCAGCAAATCAGCGACGCCCTGTTCACCCCCTGCCGCGACATCCCCGCCACGGTCGCCCGCCTGCGCCAGCGCTACGGCCCCGCCGCGCGGGTGGCCGTGCTGCCCGAAGGTCCGCAGACGGTGGCGTATGTGCGGGAAGCTGAGGCCCTCGTCTCGCTCGGCAGGGGTTAAGCCCCTCTTGGAGGCCAACGCCAGGCCAAACGTGGCGGCGTGGGGTGAACGGAGCGTAAACGTCATTCACGGCTTAACCTTCCCAGTGTACAGTAGTCTAAACGGCTCGTGTCCTTCTAGGGGTGAGACAGCCCTGACAGGTTTTGAAAACCTGTCAGGTCTAGCGTAACCCGTAGGGGGTGGGGAGGTATCATGCACAGTCTTCGCACATGGGGCCGCCGCGCCCTGCTTCTCGCCATTCTCGTCGCTCTGGCCCTGTCGCTGCGACCGCCGGTCGGCGCGCTCCAGGACGAGCCGAACGACGCCCGCGTCTACATCGTGCGGCCCGTGTTCCGCGTCGAGACGCGCTCGGCCATCGCTGCCACCGGGGCGAGCATCCTGGAAGTCGGCCACGATTATGTCCTGATTGAGGCCGCGCCAGACGAGGTCAAGGCGGTCCAGGCGCTCGGTCTGAGCGTCGAGACGCCCACGGGCGACGACGCGAAAATGTTGACTTTCCCGCCCGCCGACTCCGGCTACCACGACTACGCGGAGATGGTGGCCGAACTCCAGGCCACGGCGGCCGCCCACTCCGACATCTTCCAGTTGTCCAGTATTGGGACCTCCTACGAAGGCCGGGCCATCTACCTGGGCAAGGTTTCGGACAACGTGACCGTGGACGAGGACGAGCCGGAAGTGCTGCTGACGCACCACCAGCACGCCCGCGAACACCTCACCGTCGAGCAGGCGCTCTACACCCTCAAGATTCTCACCAGTGAGTACAACATTGACCCGGACATCACGCGCCTGGTCAACACCCGCGAGGTCTGGATCGTCTTCGACATGAACCCGGACGGCGGCGAGTACGACATCGCCACGGGCACGTATCGCTCGTGGCGCAAGAATCGCCAGCCCAACTCCGGCTCCTCCTACGTCGGCACCGACCTCAACCGCAACTGGGGCTACAAGTGGGGCTGCTGCGGCGGCAGCAGCGGTTCGACCAGCAGCGAGACCTATCGCGGCCCGGCCGGCTTCTCCGCGCCGGAGATTCAGCGTGTGCGCGACTTTGTCAACAGCCGTGTCGTCGGCGGCAAGCAGCAAATCAAGGTCGCCATTGACTTCCACACCTATAGCGAGCTGGTCCTGTGGCCCTACGGCTACACCTACACCGACGTGCCGTCGGATATGACCCAGGACGACCACGACGTCCACGTCGCCATGGGCCAGGCCATGGCCGCCACCAACGGGTATACCCCGGAACAGGCCAGTGACCTCTACATCACCGACGGCAGCATCAATGACTGGCTGTACGGCGTCCACAAGATCATCAACTACACCTTTGAGATGTACCCCAAGTCGAGCGCGGGCGGCGGCTTCTACCCGCCCGACGAGGTCATCCAGCGCGAGGTCACCCGCAACCGCCAGGCGATTGTGTACCTGCTTGACAAGGCCGATTGCCCCTACGCCGTCATTGGCAAGGGCGGGCAGTACTGCGGGCTGGGAGGCTCCCCGACCGCCACGCCCACGCCGACGACCACGCCCACCCGCACGGCCACGCCGGCCGCCTCCCGCACGGCCACCCCAACGCCCACCCGCACCCTGACGCCGCCGCCCGGCTCGCCGACAGCCACGCGGACGGCCACCCGCACGGCCACACCGGGCGTCGCCCCCTCGCCCACGGCCACCCCCAACCTCCCGCCGCCGGTGGAGCTGATCTGGGCGGATAACTTTGACGGGGCGGACAAGGGCTGGACCGTGAACCCCGACCGCACCGACACGGCCACCACGGGCCAGTGGGAGATTGGCGACCCCGAAGGGACTGTTTACAACGGCGACAAGCAGTTGGGCACGACGCAGTCCGGGACGCGCGCCCTGGTGACTGGGCGATTGGCCGGCGCGGGGCCGGGCGACTACGACGTGGACGGTGGGGTGACAACGGTGCGCTCGCCTGCCATCAGCGTGGCCTCCGACTATACCAGCGTCAGCCTGACCTTCTACGCCTACCTGGCGCACGCCTCCAACTCGTCCACCGACGACTACCTGCGCGTCAAGGTGGTCGGCGCGACGACGCGGACGGTGTTCGAGGAGCTTGGCTCGGCCAGCAACGACAACGGAAGCTGGGTCCAGTACACCGCCGACCTGACCGCCTTCAAGGGTCAGACGATTCGCGTCCAGATCGAGTGCGCCGACCTGGGCAGCGCGAGCCTGGTCGAGTGCGGCGTGGACACCGTCAGCCTCAGCGGGGCCCTGGCGCC
>CAZFUK010000061.1:0-15140 GCA_964522005.1 uncultured Anaerolineales bacterium
GGCAGGCGGAGGGCGGAAGGCGGAAGGCAGCAGGCGGAAGGCGGTAGGCAGAAGGCAGAAGGCGGAAGGCAGCAGGCCGCAGGCAGCGAACAGCAGGCAGCAGGCGGCAGGCAGGCGGCGGAACGCGGCGAGCAGGCGGCAGATGAAGCCACGTCGTCGTCCGTCCTCGACGACGTGGAGCAGAAGGTGACCGCTCTGCTGACCGACATCCAGGGTTTCGAGGGTGGAACGGGCGATCCGGCCGCCATCGCGGCGGAGATAAGGCGCGAACTCGAAGCCCTGGCCGCCATCCCTCACCTGGCCGAGCGCTTCCCCGCCCCCGACACCGCCGACTACCCGGCCGCGGCCGCCTACCTCCGCGCGGGTCTCGACCACGACCCCGAAGCCTGGGGCGCGGTGCTGGCCTGGGTCTTTACCCACTCTCTGGGCAAGGTGGTGACGGACGAGGGGTATGAGCAGCAGAGCCGTACCTGGCTGGACGAGTGGCGGCTGGGCCGCATCATCACCCAGACGCTGACGGCGCTGGGCGTCGAGGAAGCGGCTGCCCTGCGAGCCACGGCGGCGGTGCGCGTCTTTGTGGCGCACCAGGCGTCCTTTGACACGGCGCTCCAGCCCAGCCACCAGGCCTACCAGGTGCTCGACGCCTGGCTGAGAGACCAGGACATCCAGCAGTTGCTCCAGGTCCACCGCTTCCAGAATGCCCTGTGGTTCAACCAGGAGGCGTTTGAGCGGCTGGTGTGGGGCATGCTGCTGCGGGCCGCGATTCGCCTGACGGCGTCACCTGACCCGTCGGCCGAGAAGGTGGCCGAGGCGTTGGCGACGCGCTACCGCATCGTCGCGCAGTTGCGCCGCGCCCAGGCCCAGTCGGGCTACCAGGTGGAGAAGCTCCTGGCGGCGGTGCGGCCGGCCGAGGACGGAGGCGGGCAGAAGGCGGAAAGCAGAAAGCAGAAGGCGGAAGGCGTGAAGCGTGAAGCGTGAAGCGTGGAGCGTGAAGCGTGAAGCGGAAGGCGTGAAGCGTGAAGCGTGGAGCGTGAGGCAGAAGACGGAAGGCGGAAGGCGTAGGGCAGCCGTGGCGTGTAGGCCACGGAGCCGACCCTCAACTGCTGATGACTGATGGCTGACGGCTGATCGCTGATAGCTGAGGGCTGATAGCTGAAAGCTGACGTCTGCTAGCGGAAAGCAGAGCAACGCATGGCGAGTAAGACGCAGGACCAGCGCGAGACGGCGCTGACGATGGCCCGCGCGGCGCTGGCGGCGGTAGACCCGGCGGCGGCGGTGCGGCGGCATGTCCACCGCGACGGGAACCGCCTCGTCGTGGATGGGCGGGTCTACGACCTGACCCAGTTTGAGCGCGTGCTGGTCGTCGGCGCGGGCAAGGCCAGCGCGCCGATGGCCCAGGCCCTGGCCGACGTCCTGGGCGAGCGCCTGGCGGGCGGCTGGGTCAACGTCAAGTACGGCTACGACCTCCAGGTGCCGGGCCTGACTATCCACCCGGCCGGCCACCCGGTGCCGGACGCGGCCAGCGTCGAGGGAACACGGGAGATCGGCCGGCTGCTGGAGACGGCGGGCGAGCGCGACCTGGTGCTGTGCGCCATCTCCGGCGGCGGCTCGGCCCTGATGACCCTGCCCGCGCCCGGCCTGAGCCTGGCCGACTTCCAGGCCATGACTGGGGCGCTGCTGCGCTCCGGCGCGACCATCAACGAACTCAACGCCCTGCGCAAGCACCTGGACACGGTCAAGGGCGGCGGCCTGGCGCGGCTGGCCGCCCCGGCCAGCCTGGTCGCGCTGCTGCTGAGCGATGTCGTCGGCAACCCGCTCGACGTCATCGCCTCTGGCCCGACCGTTCCCGACACCACCACGTTCGAGGAAGCCTGCGCCGTCGTGGACCGCTACGGCCTGTGGGACGCGCTGCCACCGGCCATGACCCAGCGGCTGCGGGCGGGCCGCGCCGGCGAGCTTCCCGACACGCCCAAAGCGGGCGACCCGCTGTTCGAGCGCGTCCAGACGGTCGTGGTCGGCAGCCTGGCCCAGGCCGCCGACGCCGCATTGACGGAGGCCCGCGCCCTCGGCTTCCACACCCTGCTGCTCTCGACCTATGTGGAGGGCGAGGCGCGGGAGGTGGGGCGGGTGGCGGCGGCCATCGCGCGTGAACTGGCGCGGGAGGGGCGGCCCCTGCCCCGGCCGGCCTGTGTCGTCCTGGGCGGCGAAACCACGGTGACGGTGCGCGGCCAGGGGAAGGGAGGGCGCAACCAGGAGCTAGCCCTGGCCGCACTGCCCGCGCTGGCTGGGCTGGACAACGTCCTGCTGCTGACCGTGGCGACCGACGGCAGCGACGGCCCGACCGACGCGGCGGGGGCCTTCGCCGACGGGGCGAGCCTGAGCCGCGCCCAGGCGCTCGGCCTGGACCCGCTGGCCTACCTGGCGAACAACGACGCCTACACGTTCTTCGAGCGCCTGGGCGACCTGCTGGTCACCGGCCCCACGCGCACCAACGTCAACGATCTAGCCTTTATCCTGGCCTTCTAGGTGACTTTACCCGCCCTCGCCCTCAACGGCGTCTTCTGGTCCTCTCCCCACGTCGGCAGCGGGCAGTACCTCCACGGGCTGCTGCCCGCCCTGGCTGGTCTCGCGCCTGACGAGCGCCGGGCGCTTGTCGTCATGGGCGAGGCCGACGGCGTCGCGCCCGAGTGGGCCGAGGTCGTCCGCTGGCGGCTGCCGGTCCAGGCGCCGGGCGTGGCCGCCGACGTGGCGAAGACGTGGTTCGAGCAGGCCGTCTTCCCACGGCTGGCTCATCAAGCGGCGCTGGCCCATGTTCCGTACTTCGCGCCGCCGCTGCGGCCCAGCATCCCGACCGTTGTCACCGTCCACGACCTGATTCCCCTTGTCCTGCCGCAGTATCGCGGCTCGCCCCTGGCCCGCCTCTACTTTCGCCTGGTGACGCTCGCCCTGCCCCGCGCCGCCCACGTGGTCACCGACTCGGACTACAGCCGCCGCGAGATTCTAGCGCGCTTCGGGCTGCCCCCCGACCGCGTCACGACGGTTCACCTGGCCGCCGCCGACCGCTTCCGCCCGACCTCCGCCGCCGAGCAGGACGCCGTCCGTGCCCGCTACGGCCTGCCCGACCAGTTCATCCTCTACCTGGCCGGCTTCGACGTGCGCAAGGATGTGCAGACCCTGCTGCGCGCCTATGCGGAACTCGAGCGCCAGGGCGTCGGCCTGCCCCTCGTCTGCGCGGGCGGGCTGCCCCGCGACAGCGCCGTGACGCCTGACCCGCGACGGCAGGCGGCCGACCTGGGCCTGAACCGTGTCCTCTTCCCCGGCTGGATTCGTGCCGAGGACCAGCCGGCCCTGCTGAGCGCGGCGACCGCCTTCTGCTTCCCGTCGCGCTATGAGGGCTTCGGCCTGCCGCCCCTCGAAGCGATGGCGTGCGGGACGCCGACCGTAGTAGCCGATGCCACGTCCCTGCCCGAAGTCGTGGGCGACGCGGCTCTCCGGCACCCGCCCGGCGACTGGCAGGCCCTGGCCGACGGCCTGCGCCGCCTGCTGGCCGATGCCGACCTGCGCGCCGACCTGCGCGAGCGGGGGCCGGCCCGCGCCCGCCAGTTTAGCTGGGCGCGCGTCGCCGCCGAGACCCACGCGGTGTACCAACGCGCTATCAACGGATTTTAGGCACGGATTGAACGGATTAGCCTTGTTCCCCGTGATATAATCCGCTCCATCCGCTCCTGCAATCCGTTGACAGTGTGTTCTTGAACCGAAGCCTATGCATTTGAGAATGCCCTCGCGGTAAACCTTTTCGGTTGAGTTCGGCTTCGACTACGTGTATACTATGGGCATGGTTGCGGTAGCTAGACTGGAGAGAGGCGTATGGCGACCCTGGTGCTGGACGACATCGAGCTTCAACTGCCCCCGACCGTGGACGAACTGGTCACGGAGGACGGTGAACCCTTGGAAAGCGAATGGCATCGCGCCGAGATCAACCTGCTGGTGGATTCGCTGCGGCAGCACTGGCGCGAGCGGAGTGACTTCTACGCCGGCGGCAACATGTTCGTGTACTACGGGGTGGAGCAGGCCCGCCGGCGCGACTATCGCGGGCCTGACTTCTTCGTCGTCCTGAATGTGGATGGCTCGTATCCCCGCAAGGCGTGGGTGGTGTGGGAGGAGGAGGGCCGCTATCCCGATGTGATTGTCGAACTCCTGTCGCCCTCGACCGCCAACGCCGACCTGACCACCAAGAAGTCGCTCTATGAGCGTGTCTTCCGAACGGGGGACTACTACTGCTACCATCCGGACACGCGTCAACTGCTGGGCTGGACATTGGCCGGCGGGCAGTACCAGGCGTTGACCCCGGACGAGCGCGGCCGGCTGTGGTGCGGCCAGCTGGGCTTGTGGCTCGGCGCGTGGGAGGGCGAGTACCTGGAGACGGGGGACGTGTGGCTGCGCTTCTTTGACCAGGAAGGCACCCTGGTCCTCACGCTGGCCCAGGCTGAGCGGCAACGCGCCGAAGCCGAGCGGCAACGCGCCGAAGCCGAGCGGCAACGCGCCGAGCGGGCTGAGGCGGACATGGAGCGGCTGCGGGCGAAGTTGCGCGAGTTGGGCGTCAACCCGGACGAGTCGGCCTGAGTATGCCCCAGGCCACCTTCCGCTTCTACGCCGAACTCAATGACTTCCTGTCGCCGGGCCGCCGCCAGGAGTTCGCCTACGAGTTCCAGGGCCGAGGCTCGGTCAAGGACCTCATCGAGGCGTTGGGCGTGCCGCACACCGAGGTGGACCTCATCCTGGTCAACGGCGTCTCGGTGGACTTTGGCTACCCGGTCCACGACGGCGACCGCGTCAGCGTCTACCCGGTGTTTGAGGGCCTGGCGATTGAGCCGGCCGTGCGCTTGCGGCCCGCCCCCCTGCGCGAGCCGCGCTTTGTCCTCGACGTGCATCTGGGCAAGCTGACCACCTACCTCCGCCTGCTCGGCTTCGACACCCTCTACCGCAACGACTACGCGGACGCCGAACTGGCCCGCATCTCCAGCCAGGAGGACCGCCTGCTGCTCACGCGCGACCGGGGCCTGCTCAAGCGCGGCGTCGTGAGCCACGGCTACTATGTCCGCGCCACCGAGCCATTCGCCCAACTGCTCGACGTGCTGCGGCGCTTCGACCTGTTCGACGCGGTCCAGCCCTTCCACCGCTGTACACGCTGCAACGGAGCGGTGGCGCCGGTGGCGAAAGAGGACGTTCTCGAGTTCCTGCTGCCCAAGACCCGCCTCTACTACGACGAGTTCTACCGCTGCGTCCAGTGTGGGCGCATCTATTGGCGTGGCTCTCACTACGAGCGCATGGAGCGCCTGGTGGACCGCGTACGCCAGGCCGGGCCGGCGGCCGACGCGTGAACCCTTCTCACCCCTGCATGGCCTAATCTACACCGTACTCCCGCGCCGGTCGGCTATACTGGACATGGAATCTCGCGGCAACAGAGAAGGATGCCCCCATGAAAAAAGTTCTTGTCTTGCACTTAAACGAGGGCGACGACACGTCCATCGTTTCGTTTCTAGGCCAACAGGTGGAGGTTCACCGGGTTGGGGTGGGCGGCGATGTCGAACGCGCCCGCGCCCTGATTACCGAGTATGACGGCAAGGTGGACGCCATCGGTCTGGAAGGGATGCCGGCCCAACTGCAACTGGGTTCGGCGCAACGCCCCCACGCCCTCGGCGCCGGCCTGCCCGGTCTGGCGCGGACCACGCCCGTCGTGGACGGGGCGGGTATTCGGGACGGACTCATGCGCTGGGGCATCATCCTGGCCGACCGCGCCCAGCCTGGCATCTTCAGCCAGAAGCGGGTGCTCATGGTGCCCGGCCTCAACCATGTCGGTCTGGCCCAGACGCTCGAACGGCGCGGTGGCTCGCTGCGCTACGCCGACCCGCTGATCTACTTCGCCCTGCCCGACGCCCCCGGTGTGGGCAGCCGCCAGACCCTCGACCAGGTCGCGGCGCGGACCCTGGACCAGTTGAAAGACGCGCCCTACCGCCGCCTGGTCCCGCAAGCGGGCCAGCCCAATGTCACTCGCCCGGCCGCGCCCTTCGAGTGGGCCGACCTGCTGGCCGGCGACATCGGCGCGATTCGGCGCTACGCCCCGACCAGCCTCGCCCACAAGACCGTCGTGGTCGAGTCCGCGACGGACGACGACCTGCAAGACCTGCGGCGGCGCGGCGTGTCCATCCTCGTTACGCTCATGCCCTCCCTCGAAGGCAAGGGCGAGCTAGGCGGCGCCTCGGCGGCGACCATCGAAGCCCTACTGGTCGCCCTGCGCCCGGACCCCAATGCGCCCCTCAGCGAGGACACCTACCTCGATCTCATGGCGACGCTGGATTGGACGCCGGCCATTCGCTACCTCCAGCCGGAAGAGGCGGGCATCAACCGCTTCGCCTTTGTCATCCACCCGCTCGAAGTCAGCTTTATTCACAAAGACAAGCGTTTTCGCCTGACACGCTATCTGCCGGATGAACTGGTCGAGGCCGTCGCGGCTTACATGCCGCCTCTGTACCTGTCGCGCATCACAGGCGGCAAGTCGCCCACCACGGGCCAGCGCATCGAAGGCTACCTGTTCACCCTCGGCGCGACGCCGCGCCAGATGATGAGCCACGGCGAGCGCTTCACCTACGGCCAGTTGAACAAGGTGGCGCGCATGGCCGAGCGCAAGGGCGCGCGTATCCTCGGTCTCGGCGCGTTCACCAGCGTCGTCGGCGACGCGGGCATCACCGTAGCCCACGAGTCGGACATCGCCATCACCAGCGGTAACAGCCTGACCGTCGCCGCCACCCTCGAAGCCGCCAAGCAGGCCGTCATCAAGATGGGCGCGACCGACCTGAGCCAGGGCAAGGCGATGGTCATCGGCGCGACCGGCTCCATTGGCTCGGTCTGCGCCCGCCTCATCGCCCAGGCCATCGGCAACGTCGTCCTGGTGTCCATCGAGCCGGAACGCCTGATTGACCTGAAGCGGACCATCGAGGCGGAGACGCCTGGCGCGGAAGTGACGATTTCGACCAAGGCGGGTGACCTCTCCGCCGATTGTGACCTGATTGTGACCGCCACCTCGGCCTTCGGCCAGCGCATCATTGACATCACCAAGTGCAAGCCCGGCGCGGTCATCTGCGACGTGGCCCGTCCGCCCGACATCAACCCGGCGGAAGCGGCGCTGCGGCCCGACGTCCTGGTCATCGAGAGCGGCGAAGTGCTCATCCCCGGCGAAATTGACTTCGGCTACGACATCGGCCTGCCGCCCGGCACGTCCTACGCCTGTCTGGCCGAGACGTCCCTCCTGGCGATGGAGGGCCGCTTCGAGGATTATACCCTGGGCCGCAACATCACGATGGAGAAGGTCAAGGAGATTTACCGCCTGTTCAAGAAGCACGGTTACCAGTTGGCGGGGCTGCGCTCCTTCGGCAAGTACATCACCGACGAGGACGTGGCGGTCAAGCAGCGGCTGGCCGACCAGTACCGCGCCGACCCCGAACTGTTCGCACGGGTCAAGGCGGAGGCGGTCGAGAAGCTCAAGGACATTCCGGTCATGGCCAAGGGCGTCAAGGCGTCCAACGGCGGGGCGCGCAAGTGGGCGCTGCCCGCCGCGCTCGGTGCGTTTGGCGTGCTGTGGGGCATGCGCCGCGCCCGCCACGGCTAGTAGACCTTTACCGCGGAGGCCGCGGAGGACGCAGAGAACAAAAGAGCCTGGTCTCTGAGTTCTTGCGCCTCTCTGCGGCCTCTGCGTTCTCGGCGGTGACGATGCCCGACTATCTCAACGGGATGGATGTCTCGTCCGTCCCCTTCAACCTCAAGAGCGTGCCATGCGCGTCGTGATGCTGTCCAAAGCCTGTGTCGTCGGGGCGTACCAGCGCAAGCTGGAGGAACTGGCCGCGCTGCCGGGCGTGGAGTTGACAGTCATCGTGCCGCCCGCCTGGCGCGAGGGCGGCACGACGCAGACGCTCCACCGCGCCTACACCCAGGGCTACCAGTTGCTGGTCGAGCCGATCCTGTTCAACGGGCGCCACCACATCCACGTCTATCCCGGTCTGGGGCGGCGCCTGCGCCAGCTGCGGCCCGACATCCTGCACGTGGACGAGGAGCCGTACAATCTCGTCACGGCCCACGCCCTGTGGCTGGCCCGTCGGCTGGGCGTCGCGGGCCTCTTTTTTACCTGGCAGAACATCCTGCGCCGTTACCCGCCGCCGTTCAACGGGCTGGAGCGGTTCAACTACGGCGTCGCCCGCCACGCCGTCGCGGGCAACCAGGAGGCGGCCGCCGTCCTGCGCGCCAAGGGCTATCGCGGCCCGGTGGCCGTCATCCCCCAGTTCGGCGTGGACCCGACCGTGTTTCAGCCCGCTTCGGCGCGGGAGCCAGGGCCGGTCCGCATCGGCTACCTGGGCCGCTGGACTGCCGCCAAGGGGATTGACCTGCTGCTGCGGGCGACCGCGGGCCTGGGGGGGGAGTGGCGGGTGGAGGTCAGGGGGGGCGGCGAAGAAGGCGCGGCCCTGAAGGACCTGGCGCGGCAGTTGGGCATCGCGGAGCGGGTCGAGTTCGCGCCCTACGTCGCCTCGACCGAGGTGCCGGCCTACCTGGGTCGGCTAGACGTCCTCGTCCTGCCGTCGCGGACGACACCGTCGTTGAAGGAGCAGTTTGGCCGCGTCCTCATTGAGGCGATGGCCTGCCAGGTGGCGGTGGCCGGGGCGGCCAGCGGCGAGATCCCCAATGTCATCGGCGACGCGGGGCTGGTCTTTCCAGAGGGCGATGTCGAAGCACTGCGGCGCCACCTGGCGCGGCTGATGGCCGACCCGGCCCTACGCCGCGACCTGGGCGAACGCGGCCGCCGGCGCGTCCTGGACCACTACACCCACCAGCGTGTTGCCGAGGCCACGGGGCGGGTGTATCAGAGCATGTTGGGAGTGAAGCATGGGCCTGAGCTACTGTGACGCCGCCGCGTCCCACCCGCTGCACCAGCGCTACCACGACACCGAGTACGGCTTCCCGTTGCGCGATGACGCCGCGCTGTTCGAGCGTCTGGCCCTGGAGATCAACCAGGCGGGGCTGTCGTGGCTGACCATCCTCAAGAAGAAGGACCGTTTCCACGAGGCGTTTGACGGCTTCGACCTGGACCGCGTCGCCGCCTACGACGAGGCCGACCAGGCCCGCCTCCTGGCCGACCCCGGCATCATCCGCAACCGGCTCAAGGTCCAGGCCGTGGTCGAGAACGCCCGCCGCCTCCAACGCATCCGCGACGAGTACGGCTCTTTCGCCGCCTGGCTCGACCAGCATCACCCGCTGCCCCTGGCCGATGGGCAGCGTCTCTTCAAGCGGACTTTTGTCTTCACGGGCGGCGAAATCGTGCGCGAGTTCCTGCTTAGCACGGGCTATCTGCCCGGCGCCCACGACGAGAGTTGCCCCGTCTACGACGAGATCGCCGCGCTTCGACCGCCCTGGATGAACGTTTAGCCGCGCGGCTGGGGCAACAGGCCGAGTTGCGCCAGCATGTGGAAGCGGTCGGGCACGCCCCAGTGTTCCACAATCTTCCCGTCCTCGAAGCGGCAGACATCAAACACGGTAATCGCGTAGGTCCGCCCGCTCGGCGGTCGGCCCATCATGCCGTGGCTGTCGGTGCCGCGTCCCGTCATCCGCACCCAGACCCTGTCGCCCTCGGCTACCATGTCCTCGATGGTCAGGCTGAAGGGGGCGAAGGTTCCGCGCAGGTAGCGGATCGAGCCTTTAAACTCCTCCAGCGTAGGCGGCAGGTCAAACTGGTGTTCAGTGTAGGCGGGGGCGAAGCACTCGTCGAGGGCGGCCAGATTGCCCTGGTTGAAACCTTCCTCAATCACGCGGCGGAACACGGCTTTGTTCTGCTCGGTTGACATCGTCTACCTCCTGGGGGCATACACTCGTCGGGATGGACAGGCTCTTACAACCAGCGGCGGACGCGGGCGGCATAGGCGGCGTACTCACTCCCGAACACCTGCGCCATGCTGCGCTCTTCGAAGGGGATGACACGGGTATGGAGCACCCAGAGCGGCAGGGCGAGGAACGGCACGGGCCAGACGGTGTTGACCAGGGCGGCGGCGCCCAGGTAGATGAGCGCCAGGCCCACATACATGGGATTGCGCGTCACCCTGTACGGTCCGTCGGTCACCAGGGCGTGGGGGCGGGCATGGGGAATAATGGTGGTGCGCCGCCGCGCGAACAGGGCGACGCAGCCGGGCGCCAGGGCGATGCCCACCACAACCAGGACCAGGCCCAGCCCGCGTGTGAGGGTCGCCAGCGAGGCGGGCAGCAACGGCAGGGGGTAAAGGCGGTTGAGCAGCAGGCCCAGCATGAACACCAGGACAAACAAGAGGGGCGGCGGGATGAGCATCCACGGGCTACGGGTGAGGGGTTTCTGAGGCAGACTCGTTACTTCGGCTGACATGGTGGGCTTCCTTTCGTAACAGCAGCGCGGCGTGTCTCTTGACTGTGGTTTACAATACCAGAAACCGGTCCCTCTGCCATCGGTGAAAGTACCCATAAAGGCAGCCAAAGGTATGTATATTACGCGGCGTCGCCTATGCAAACAGCCGTAGGCGCCTGCCTACGGCTGTATCCCCTTGACCCGGCCTCGCCGGCTATTCCGCTTTCGCCAGGCCTTTCTCAACGGCCCAGGCGGCAATCTGCGCGCGGGAATGAAAGTTCAACTTCGACATAATGTTTGCGACGTGGCGGTCGGCGGTGCGCTCCGCGATGACCAGTTCGTCCGCGATGGCGCGGTTCGTCTTGCCCTGGGCGACGAGTCGGACGATCTCGCGCTCGCGCACGGTCAACCCGCCATAGTACGCCTTGTCCGTCGCGCGCCCCGAGGGGAGTGGGGCAGCGGGGGCGGTGTTCTCGCCGTCCGTCTCTGACACGCTCGCCTCGGCTGCGAGGGCGTAGCCGACGGCTTGCTCGACGCTCATGGCCCGGCCGGCTGCCCAGGCCGCCGTCAGCGTTGCCGCATCCAGTCCATCCCGCACCCGAGCGACATGGCGGTTCCACTCAAAGCGTTCGGCCGGCCACACCATCCGCTGGACCCGCTCCCGCAGGGCCTCCGCCGCCCCGAAGAGCCGGCCCGCCCGTGCCAGTTGGCCCCGGCCGGCCGCCACGGCCGCCAGCCCGGCCAGGCCCTCCACGACACCCGGCAGGTTGCCCTGGTCGCGCTGCGCCAGCAGGCTCTCCCGCTCCAGCGCCTCGGCGGCCGCGACGTCGCCCCGACCGAGGGCCACGTAGCCCAGGCTGTGCACGATGGCGGGGATGTCGGCCTGGTTGCCCAGTTGCCGGTGCAGGGCCAGGCTCGCCTGGTAGGCCTCTTCGGCCCGCGCGTAGTCGCCCTGGCAGCGCGCGGCATCCCCCAGCGACGCGGCGACCAGGGCCTGGGCGCGGGGGTCGTTTGTCGCCCGCACCAGCGCCAGCGCCTCCTCCAGCCGGGCGCGCGCCTGACTGTACTCCCCCTGCCCCAAGTCAACCCCGCCCAGGGTACTCAAGACGCGGGGCAGGAACAAGAGGTCGCCCACCTCGCGCATCAGGCGGAGGGCGTCCTCCAGGTAGGGCCGCGCCCCGGCGTAGTCGGCACGAAAGAAGGCTCCCTGGCCCGTCACGTAGCGGGTGATGCCGACGATCCACCTGTCCTCAACCGTTTCCGATAGCGCGAGGGCTTCGGCCTGCAACTGTCGGCCGCGCTCGGTCGCAGGGCCGACGGCGAAGCCGAGCCGGAGCAGCGCCAGGGTGAGGCCGGCGGTGTCGTCCAGGCCCCGAAACAGGGAAGCGCTCGCTTCGGCATAGGTCGCCGCCTCGGCCCAGTCGCCCTGGTCAAACGCGAGGGCGGCCGCGCCGAGCAGGGCATTGGCTCGCGGACCGGCGAGACCGCTCGAAGGCAAAGACTGCAAGAGCGTCCTCAACCAGGCCCGCCCCTCGCTGAAGTAGCCGCGCCGTTCCCAGAACCAGTGTAGGGCGGCCGCCAGGCGCAGGCCCGCCTCCCCGTCCCCCCGCGTCTGGCTCCAACCCAGCGCCGCGCGCAGGTTGTCGTGTTCCAGTTCCAGCCGCCTGAGCCACTCCCCCGCCGCGCGCCCTTTTAGCTCCGGCACGGCCCGCTCGGCCAGCGCCAGGTACCAGGCCAGATGACGATCATGAACGCTGTCCGCCTCGCCACCCGCCGCTAGCTTCTCGTGGCTGTAGTGGCGAATGGTCTCCAGCAGCCGATAGCGGGCCGGGCCTTGACCCCCCGGACTGGGCATCACCACGACCAGTGACTTGTCCGCGAGATTGGCGAGCGTCTCGAGGACCTCTTCCGTCGCCAGGGCAGGCCCGGCGCAGACGGTCTCCGCCGCCTCCAGACTGAAGCCACCGGCGAAGACGGCGAGGCGCTGAAGCAGGGTCTGTTCGGGCGGGGAGAGCAGGGTGTAGCTCCAGTCCAGGGCCGCGCGCAGGGTTTGTTGGCGGGGCGGAGCCGTCGGACTGCCACGGGTGAGCAACTGAAGCGAATCCTCCACTCGGCGGGCGATGTCGTCCACGCTCAGGAAACGGGTCCAGGCGGCGGCCAGTTCCAGGGCCAGGGGGAGGCCATCCAGGCGGCGGCACACGTCGGCGCTGGGGAGGGCGTTAGTGTCGGTCAGACGGAAGGAGGGGAGGGCGGCGCCCACGCGGGCCACGAATAGCTGCACAGCCTCGGACTGGGCTGCCTCGGCCGCTCGCGCCGCGTCCGGCGTACCCTGGTGAAACAGGGCAGGGGGAACGGACAGCGGCGGGACCTGCCAGACCGTTTCGCCCGCCAGCCTGAGCGGCTCGCGGCTCGTGACCAGGATGGTGAGGTTGGGGCAGGCGCGCAAGAGAGGGTCCACCAGCGCGGTACAGGCGGCCAGCAGGTGCTCGGCGTTGTCGAGGATGAGCAGGGCGGTCCTGGACCGTAGATGGTCCACCAGGGTCTGGAGCAGGGGGCGGCCGGCCTGTTCCTGGACGGCCAGGGCGGTGGCGACTGCCTGCGGCGCCAGGGCGGGGTCGGTCAGGTCGGCCAATTCCGTCCAGCCGACCCCATCCGGGTACGCGGCGGTCTGGTCCAGGTCGTGGGCCACGCGCAGGGCGAGGCGTGTCTTGCCGCTCCCCCCGGCGCCCGTGAGCGTCAGCAGGCGGGTGGTGGTGAGCAGGCGCTTGATCTCGGCGACCTCGTGCTCGCGCCCGATGAAGCTGCTCAGGGGCAGAGGGAGGCTTGGAATCGTCTGTCCTCCGTGGTCCGGTCTTCGTCGTCTCTCAGGCGGTCGCCTTGGCGCGCGACTCGCGATGGGTGCGGGTCTTGCGGATGTATGCTGCCGCGTCGGGCGTCTTGCAGCCCGTCTCGCCGTGGTCAATGTCCACCGGTCCGATGCGAGCGGCGCTGGCGAGGGCCAGGGGTTCGAGGACCGCGTTGCGCGAGCCGATGGCGATCAGGGCGTTGTTCATCGCCTCGCGGGTGCGGTTCTTCGCCTGGTGAATACCCTGCTCGATACGGGGCAGGTAGGGTTCAAAGTAGCTGTCAGGGAGGGTCGAGTCGTTGTTGGCTAACTGCCCTAGAAGATGCCAGCCCGCCCTCGCAATGTATTCCTCGTCCGCCTCCAGCCAGGCTTCGGCCTTGGCCCGCGCGTGGGGCGTCTGGGCCGCCAGCTCCACCAGCGCGTCCGTTTGGGTGTGGTTGTCCGAGTCGCGGACCCACCTCTCCAGCAGGTCGTCGGTGACTTGCTTGGGCGCGGCGATCATCGTCGCCAGGATGCGCGCGTCGTGGTTGCCCGTCGCCCACAGCGCCTGGGCCAGCGCGTGATCGGTCTTGATCCGCTTCTTGAGCAGCTTCAAGTTGGCATAGCTAACGCCGTACATGTTCGCGCCGACGCCATGCCGGGCGTAAATCTTGCGGTTCTGGGCCGTGCCTAGCTGTTCCAGTTCACCCAACACAGTTGCGGCATCCATGCTTCGTTGACCCTCCTGGCTATGTCATGAACGTTAGTATACTGTTACTTGAACGCCCCAGCATGGGACAAGACGGCTGACTCACGGCGGCGGCGGGAAGGCGTAGTCACGCTCCAGGGCGCGGTAGACGAGCGCGCTGACCCAACTGTTGCCCTGCCACGTGAGGTGGACGCCGTCGTTCTGGCGCACCTGAATCATCTCGCCTGTTTCGTCCGGCAGGTAGGTGGCGAAGGCGCCCTCCCTGTCCTGGAACAGCGTCCACAGGTCCACATAGCGCACCCAGGGCCGTCCCTCCATCTCCGCGACGACGGCCTTGTTCATGCCTTCCAGGATACGGTTGCGCTCCTCGTCGCGCATGATGGGCATACCCACCCAGTAGAGCCGCGCCCCGCCCTGGCCGACAATGTCCATGACCTCGGCGGCGCGCCGGCCGTATTCGGCCTGCCACGCCTCGCTGCCCCGCACGTAGACCCGCTGGTCGTCCCACATGTTCTGGGTATCGTTGCCCCCGACGACCAGGACAACGACTTCGGGCGCGGGCCGCTGGGCCATGACCGCGCGCAGGCGGGCGGGCCAGTCGAAGAAGTCGGGGCGGGCCAGGCCGGTCGAAATCTTGAAGTCGAGCTGGGTGGTAATCAGCCGGTACTTATTGGCGTAGCCGTTCAGGTCGTAGCCGAGCGGCTGGGCGAAGGAGTCACCCGCCGTCAGCACGCGGAGGGGGTTATCCGTGGTGACGGCGCGCAGGCCCGTCGGTCGGTCCGGCGAGGCGGCGATGGCCGTCGGCGCGACGGTCGGAGCCGGCGGGCGGTTGCCGGGCGAGGTGTCGTCAGCGGTTGGGGCGGCCGTGGGCGGCGCGGGGCTGGGCGAGGCCGTCGGAGGCGGAGGGACGGTCGGCGAAGCGGGTTGCTCGGGCGTGGCTGTCGCCACCTCATTCTGGGGTGTCGCGGCCCCCGCCGGCGCGGTGGTGGCGGTCGGCGGCAGGTCCGGTGTCGCTGTCAGGCTGGGCGTGGCGGTCGGCGCGAGGCCGGGAGTTGCCGTCGCTGGACGGATGACGGTCGGCGCCGTCGCTTCTGGTTCGGCGGACGCCTCGGCCAGTTGGGCCGTGTTGGGCAGGGCGAAGCTGGGCAGGGCGTCGCGCGGGCCGACGACCAGGTCCACCACCGCCGCCGGTC
>CAZFUK010000062.1:0-15044 GCA_964522005.1 uncultured Anaerolineales bacterium
GTCAGACAAAACGCCCCGTATCGGCCAAAAATACGCACTACGCATCACGCATCACGCATCACGCATCACGCATCACGGCAACCCATCCCAGTCGCCGGCGATGGGCACGTCGCCCGCGCGGCCGAACAGGAAGACGAGGTCGGCCGCGCCGGTCGTGTGGCTGTTGCGCAGGAAGAACGCGCCATTGCGATAGACGCCAATCGTGTCCTTCCCGTCGCCATCCCAGTCGCCCACCAGCGGCTGGTCCGTGCCGGCGCCGTAGCTAAAGCCGATGTCGGCCCCACCCGTCGTGTTCGTGTTGCGCAGGAAGACGACGCTACCAGAGGGACGGAAGACGCCAACGGTGTCTATGCCGTCGCCGTTCCAATCGCCGGTCAGCGGCTTGTCGCCCGCAGCGCCAAAGGTGACAATCAGATCGGGTGGACCCGTGGCATTAGAATTGCGGAGGTAGAACACACCGGCCCGGTAGACGCCGACGGTATCCACGCCGTCACCGTCCCAGTCGCCCGCGACCGGCAGGTCACCGGACACGCCAAAGTTGAACACGACGTCGGCCCCGCCTGTCGCATTGGTATTCTTCAGATAGAAGGCGCCGTTGCGATAGATGCCCACCGTGGTCCGGCCGTCCTTGTTCCAGTCGCCGGCGATGGGGATGTCGTTGGCGACACCGTAGGTAAAGGCGAGGTCGGCGAAGCCGGTGGTGTTGCGGTTGGTCAGGTAGACGCTCCCGTTGGAGGGGCGGAACACCCCCACCGTGTGGCCGTTACGTTTCGCCGTGGGGGTGGGGGTCGGCGTCGAGGTGCGCGTGGCCGCCAGGGGCGTCGCTGTGGCGGTCGGCGTGCGGGTGGCGGTGCTGGGCGGGGTCCCTGTCGCGGTGGGCGTGCGGGTCGCCGTGCGGGTCGCTGTCGGAGTGATCGTCGCGGCCGGCGCTGTGGCCGTGCGGGTGGGCGTGGCCGTGGTGGTCGCCAGCAGCGGAGTCCGCGTGGGCGTGGCGGTTACGCCGGCGCCTCCGCCGACCACAACCGCCGCGCTGGAGACCGAGGGCGTGATGGACTGGGCCTGGCTATTGACGATGAGGGGGCCGCTCAGTTGGAGGCTACTGCTGCCAGGGGCGACACCACGCAGGGTGATGCGGGCCAGGAGCAGGTCGCCGCTCGGCCCGCTCGGGTTAGCCGTCCCGTAGCTGTAGGCTCCAAAGGTGGCCGCGCCGGGGGAGGGCTGGAGATAGGTGACGTCCGGGTTGGCGGAGGCCGGCAGAGAGGCCCAGGTACGATTAGGGTCGGGCTGCGTCGCTGTGCCAATCAGCCGGTCCACCCGAACCACGGCGACCTGGGCCGGGTCAAACGTCAGCGTCACCTCAAGGCCGGTGAGGTCGGTCGCGCCGAGGGCGCGCAGATCGAGCGTGGCGGTGTCACCGACGGCCAGATTGAGCGAAGGTGGGGTAAAGTCAAGGGCGACGGCCTGGGGCGCGCTGGGCGCCAGGGCGGTCGCCGGAGCGGGCCGCAAGGCGAGACGGCCCACCAGGGCGAGGGGCAGCAGAACCAGAAGCAGGACCAGGGACAGGCGGGGCATGGAGTCTCCTCAGCTAGCAAGCGCCGGGCGCCACCAATTATACGGGCTTCGCCGCAAGATGCAAACAGTGGGGAGCAGATGGAGTGGCGGGTCCAGTGTTGCGTGACAACGTCGGCCCGGCTATACTTCCTCTCTTGCCACGCGCGGTGGGGTCCGCTCCTGTTCCCCGCGTCGCGCGCACTTGACCATACTCACCTGTAGGAGACACGTGTGGATGTCGCACAACCCGGCCAGTTGATTCTGCTGCTCAGCGCCGACCACAAGCGGTTTGTCATCCGCCTGGAACCGGGCGGCGAGTTTCATACCCATCGCGGCCGCATCTTCCATGACAGCGTGCTGGGCCAGCCGCTCGGCCGCATCATCGAGTCGCATCGCGGCGAGCGCTTCGTCGTCCTCCAGGCGACGCTGTTCGACCTGATCATGACCGTCCAGCGCGGCGGGACGATTATGTACCCCAAGGACATTGGCTACGCCCTGGTCAAGCTGGGGGTCGGGCCAGGCTCGCGGGTGATTGAGGCGGGCACAGGCAGCGGGGCGCTGACCACCGCCCTGGCGAGCTACGTGCGCCCGAGCGGGCGGGTGTACTCATATGAGGCGCGGGAGGACATGCAGGTTCGCGCGCGCAAGAACATCGAGCGGCTGGGGCTAGGCGAGTGGACGACGTTCCAGGTGCGGGACATTAGCGAAGGGTTTGATGAGACCGAGGTGGACGCGGTATTCCTGGACGTGCGCGAGCCAGAGGACTTCCTGCGCCACGTCTGGGACGCCCTCAAGTGGGGCGGCACGTTTGGCACGCTGGTGCCGACGACCAATCAGGTCAGCGAGGTGCTGGCCGGGCTGCACGAGATCGGGTTCGCGGACATCGAGGTGGCGGAGGTGATTCTGCGGCTCTACAAGACGGTGCCGGCGCGGCTGCGCCCCATGGACCGCCTGACGCCGCACACCGGCTACCTGCTGTTCGCGCGGAAGACCGCGGCGTTCGCCCCGCGAGAGGCGGCGGTCGAGGCGGAGGCGGGGATGGACGGGGGAATGGTGGACAGCCCGGGTGCAGACCTGGGTGAACCGTTGGCTGACGTGGTGGACGTGTCGGATGAAGAGTTGGATGAGGCGGCTGCAACGTTGTAGGCCAAAGTGCGTACAGTGTACTGAGGGGCACAGGTCGAGGAGGTCAAGCGATGATAGCGTTTGTCATGAGCGGGGGCGGTAGTCGGGGGGCCTTGCAGGTCGGGGCGCTGCGCGCGCTGTTTGAGCGCGGGGTTCGACCGAACATGCTGGTGGGCACGTCGGTGGGCGGGCTGAACGCGGCCTTCGTGGCCGCCGACCCGTCGCCGGACCGAGTGGAGAAGCTGGCGGACCTCTGGCGGCGGACGCGGCGCGTGGATGTCTACCCTGGCTACCCCGTGCACGTCGCCTGGCGCGTGGTGACCGGGCAGCGCAGCCTGTATCCTAGCGATACCTTCTATCGCTATCTGCACCGCCACGTCTCCCCCTACGCGGAGACTTTCGCGGACCTGCGCCTGCCCTGCTATGTGACGGCCACCAACCTGGACACCGGCGGCATGCGTGTGCTGGGCGCTCGTCCGACCGACAAGGTGCTGGACGCCCTGATGGCGACGACGGCCCTGCCGCCCCTGCACCCGCCCTACCCCCTGGACGACGGCGATTATGTAGACGGTGGGGCGGTCGCCCTGCTGCCCATCGAGGTCGCCTTGCAGTACGGCGCGCGCGAGGTGTACGCCCTGCACATCGTGGACGCCCCCACGCCGAAAGTCGTGCGGCGGACCCTGTTGCACATCGGCGGCCGCGCCATCGGGGCGCTGGTCCAGCGCCAGTGGCAGGACAGTGTGTCGCGCTGCGCCCAGTCCCGCGTGCGGCTGCACCATATCCAGCTCGTCCCGCTGGCGTCGGTGTCCATGATGGACTACTCGCGCACCGACGACCTCATCCAGGCCGGCTACGAGCAGACGGCGGCCTACCTGGCCCAGGTCCAGGAGGCGCCCCGCTGGTCGCGCCGCGCCCTAGAGCGGGCGGAGACGTGGCTGCGGACGGTCAAGCTGCCGGACGTCAAGCCGGGCGGGCTGCGCGACGGTCTACGCGAGCAGACGCCCTCCGGCTAGGGTCATCCCTTTCCGATAGGAAAACCGCCGATTGATGAGGATTTACTATTTATCCGCGTAATGGTTGACTGTCACCCTGAGCGGAGCGAAGGGTCTCGCTTCTCGTAAGGCGAGATGCTTACCCTGAGTACAGGGCACAGGTCGCTTCGCTCAGCATGACATTCCATTGCTGCGACGTTGAAACCGCCCCACGTTCACTTTGGAACGTGGGGCGGTTGTTATGACAAGGGTTGGTGGAATGGGTCTCTACCGTCGGCGGCGGGCAAAGAAGCGCAGGTAGCCCGCCAGGCCGGCCAGGCCGCTGCCCAGCAGCCACAGGGTGGAGGCCTCGGGAATCTCTGGCGGGGGCGAGCCGGGGAACGGGGTGGCCGTCGGTGAAGCCACGGCCGGCGTGAACGTCGCGGCGACGCTGCCGCTGCTGGCCGGGGTGATCGTCGGGTCCACCGGCGGTACGGGGGTCGCCGTGTCTGTCGGCGCGGGGGTCGGGGAGGCGATGGGCGTCTGCGGCGTGACGACGGCGCCGCCCTGGTTGCCGGAGTAGCGCACCAGGCCCAGCGTCGTGCCGATCCACAGGTTCCCCGCCCCATCCACCGCCAGGGCCGTAATGTGGCCGCTTGGTAGGGGCGAGTTCGCCGTCGTAAACTCGCTCCAAGCGTCGCCCATCAGGACCTTCAAGCCGCCCTTCGCCATGTAGCGGTTCCCGCCGATACTGGGCTTGATGGCGTAGGTGGGGAAGTCCTCAATGCCCTGGCCGCCCCGGCTGGTGCCGATCCACACCGAGAGCGGAGTGGTGTTCCGCACCGCGATGGCGCTCACCCAACCGTCGTCGGGGAAGACCACCCGGCCCCAGCTGGTGTCGCCGGGCCGCAGCCAGTTGATGACGGCGTCGGCCAGGACAGGGTCTTCGTTCGACCGCGTGTAATAGCCACCTGCCCATAGCGTCCCATCCGAGCTATACGCGACCGTGCGGGGGTCGTTGCTCCCCAGCGTCAGGTTGGCGGTGTTGGCCGGAATGTTGTTCACCAGCACAGCCTGGTTAAACGCGCTGATGCCGCCCGGTGGGTTGGTGACGCCCGGACTCTGCGGCCAGGTGTTGGCGACCCAGACCTGGCCCGCGCCCGCGACTATGTCGGTAATCTCAGTGGACAGCAGGGGCGGCGCGCCAATGGCCGCCTGCCAGGCGTTGGTGTCGGTGTTGAAGACGCCGACGCCCTTGGCGATGTCCACGGGCGCGTGGCCGGTCGGCCAATTGGTCCCCGTGCCTACCCAGACGCGGGGTCCGTCCACTGCCAGCGAGGTCACGGACGACGAGGGCGCGCCGTTATTGTCGCGGTAGAGCGTCCAGGCGCCGTCCGGGTTGCGGATGGCGACGCCACCGCTCAGGGTATTGCCGTTGACGAACTGGTTGCGCAGCAAGCCGACCCACAGTTGGCGCTTGGTCGGGTGGAAGGCGAGCGAACTGACGGCCAGGCTCACCTGGTCATCACTGGGCGAGTAGCGTTGATGCTGCCAGGTCAGGCCGGCCCCGCTCGAGGTCAACTGGTCTACGCCGCGCCCGCGCCAGGCGTTCGACCCGTTCGCCAGGGGATAGGCATAGCCCACCCACAGTTGCCCGGCGTCGTCGAAGGTCAGGGCCGAGATGTGGTTGCTGCTCGGGGCGATACCCTTGCTGTCCGGCGTCAGGCTCGTCGCGCCCGTCACCAGCGTCTTGACCTGGGTGATGCCGTTCGGGTCAATAATCTGCATGGCGACGCCATAGCCGTCCGACCCCTGGGCGTAGTCCGGGTTGCCCTTGGCGGGCAGGCGGCCGGCCGTGCCAAAGAAGCGCAGGTTGCGCTGGGGCAGGAAGGCCATGGCCCGCACCAGGTTGCCCGGCAGGTAGCGGCTGCCGCTCTGCGTCGAGCCGTAGATTTCACCTTCACACTGGGGGCGGTTGTTGGCGTCGAAGTTACGGTCCCAGGTCATGCGGCACACGCCCATGCCCTCGCCCTGGTCTACGTTCGATTCACCGTTCGCCAGGCTCACCCAGATCGTGTCGTCCGGGCCGATGGTGATGCGCGGAATCTGGTCCGCGCCCGTCGGCATGTTGGCGATGGCCGTGGAGCCGCTAAACGAGCCGCTCGACGAGAACCACTTCCAGCGGGCGTTGCTGACGGTGTTGCCGCTCATGGCGTACAGCCCGTTCCCGCCGCTGTCCAGGTCGCCCGACCCGAACCACTTGATATGGCGGCTGTCAATGGCGACGCTCAGAATGCTATCGTACTTGGGCCAGGCCGAGGTGGACGAGGCGCGCTGGAACTTGTCGAAGGTGAACGACCCGCCCTGGGTATGCACCGCCGTGACTCCGCCTGGCCGGGTCTTGAAGAACTGGCTGGGCCGCTCCGGCGTCGGGTCCACGTTCTGCTCGTCGTTGCGCATGGTGATCCAGACGTCGCCGTTGGAGTCGTCCACGGCGATGTCGGTGACGTTGTTGGACGCGACTTCGTCGGGGTTGTCGTCGGCGTTCCAACTCTCCATCACCAGGGGCGGCTCGTGGCTGAGGTCAATGCGCACGAAGCCGCCGCCCTCCCACTTGCCCTGCCCCGTGCCGACCGCGTTCGGGTTCCAGACCTGCTGCAAGCCCACCCACAGGTTACTGCCCTGCCGTCCGAGCGCGGTGACGACGTTGGACGGCAGCTTATTGGCGGTGGACTCGCGGGTGAAGGTCAGCCACTCGCCGCTGGCCGACAGCCGGGTTAGCCCTCGGTCGGTGGCGAACCACTTGTGGCCGTACTGGTCCACGGCGACCTTGCGGACGATGTTGCTCGCCAGCCCACTCTGGGGATAGAGGTACTGCTGCGGCTGCGGGTTGTTCAGGTCGCTAAGGTCCCAGCGCACGACCCCACCGCCGCGCGTGCCGGCCCACAGGGTGTTGGGGCCTTCCAGCGCCAGCGACCAGACATCGTCGCCGTTGGCGAAGGTAAACCAGTCGCTGTTGCCCTGGCGCGTCGGCGTCGCGCCTGCGGTGGGCGACGTGCCCGCCGCCACCAGGGTCAAGAGCGCAAGACCGGCCAGGAGACACGCCAGCCAGGGGCGGCCGCCTGGTCGGAAGAATCGCTTCATCATGCCAATTGCCTCCACGTTCAATCCGTCGCGTCCAGCCGGTAGGCTGGCCCAGGACCGGCGGCGGTCACGCGACGCCGAAGTATAGACCTGAATGCGGCGGCGTTCAAAATAACCCCGTGTCAAAGTGAGTCAAAAGTGGTACGTGCACCCCGTTCCCCCTATACTTCCCTGCCTTTGAGTTGTAACGCCCGCCAATTGTAAAAGATATGGCCTGGGGCTGACTCCTTCACACTTTCACCGTATCCTCATATCCACCGTGGCGTCTTACACTGTGTGCGCCGCGAGTGATTTTGAGGAGGATGGACTGCATGACAGGGAACCCGTATCGGTGGCTGCCGCTCCTGGGTCGAGTGGTGTTAGTGACTGTGTTTGTCGCGCTGACCCGGGCGGCCAATACTCCGACTGCACAAGCTCAAACGCCAGCGTTCCTCGAACAAGGCGTGTGGCAAACCATCGCCAATGGCAACAACGTCTGGGCGCTGGCGAAAGAGGGCGATCATACCCTGTGGGCCGGTGGCTGGGCGGGCGGGCTGGTCCGCTGGAACCTGACCGACCCGGCGCATCCGACCTACCGCCAATATCTCTATCCCCAGGACCCCATGCCCAGTAATGATGTCCGCTCCATCGCTGTGGACCAGAGCGGCGCCAAGTGGGTCGCTACGTCCAAGGGGTTGCTGCGGCTGGGCGCGGATGATAGTTGGAACGTCTACACGCTCCAAGGGACGCTCCAATCCTCGACCACGGTGGCCGACCGCGTGCTGCGGCCGACGGACGCCGGGGCGCGCGAGATTCCCGTCACCGGCTACAGCGTGGACGTCATCGAGAACAACTTCAAGACGCCCTACATCCAGTTTGAGGGCGACCCCACGATCTATCGCTACTCGCGCGCGGACAATATTCTAACCGGGCCGTATCGGGGCGACAACGGCATCTACATTGACCCACCGCTCAAGCAGGCGGTCGCGCCCGACACGCCCATCTACCTGATGAAGGTCGGCCTGCCCTCGGACAACGTCACCGCCGTGGCCGTCGCGCCCGACGGCAAGATTTGGGTCGGCACGCAGCAGTACCGCACCATGGTCGACTCGAACGACTGCTACGCGCCGGATCGCGGGGCCATCGTGCGCGGCGTGGACTTCTACTGCGACGGCATCCGCTACCTGGGCGGCGGCGTGGCCCGCTTCGACCCGCAGACGGGCGAGTGGGCGACGTGGCAATCCGCCAAGCGTCCCTACTACTACACCAACGAGAATGTAGCCTCCAACAACGTCACCGACATCAAGGTAGACCCGCGCACCGGCCAGGTGTGGGCCACGTTCATCCCCATGTGGCGCTGGTTCGAGCCGGACCGCACCAACAGCGGCAACCCCAACAAGAAGGGGGCCTGGCGCAGCGGCGGCGACGGCGGCGTCAGCGTCTTCGAGAACGACAACTGGACGACCTTCCAGCACTATCAGTGCGATACCCGCGTGGACACCATCGGCTGCCAGAACGGCACCAAGCCGAAGATCAACTCGGTGTCGGGCGTGACGATTGACAGCCAGGGCCGCAAGTGGTTCGCCGTCTTTGGCGCCAACGTCAGCGTCGTGGATGGCTCGGGAGCGTCGGCCAACTGGAAGGAGATTATCCCGCGCGTCACCTTCGACAGCAACGGCAATGTCACAGGCGAGGGCCTGAGTGACTACGCCTTCTACTCCGTGGCGGTGGATAGCCAGGACCGGCTGTGGGTGGCGACGGTGGACCAGACCAGCGGCATCGGCAAGAACCTCGGCATTGGCCGCACCGATTGTCTGGTCGCCAATCCCGGCGAGATTGGCTGCTGGACGCACTTGCGGGCCAGTGACGGCGGGCTAGCGAGCAACACCGTCCGCGCCATCCTGCGCGACGGCGACCACATGTGGCTGGGTCTGTCCGATATTCGGGGTAACGGCGAGGGCATCCAGCAGTTCGACAACCAGTTGAACAAGACTTTGGACCTCAAGACCCACGGCCCGGCCAGCAACAACATCAGCAAGCTGACCTTCAGCCCGCAGGGCGAGCTCTGGATTGGTTCGGGCCGCGCCAGCGCCATCTTCTACGGCAACGGCATCAGTGTCCTCAACACCCCAAACGGCGACTGGCATACGGCCAATGCCTGGACGCATTATGAGTCCAAAGAGATCAAGGGCGCCCAGGTGGGTACGGCCAAGGCGGCTTATCCCGTGGACGAGACCATCGTCTATATCACCACCAGCCCTAACAACAACGAGGCCGAGTGCCGGGCCATCGCCAGCGAGTTCCGCCGCAACCGGGTGTTCTTCGGCAACGACCCGTATGGCTATACCATCTATGCCATTGACTACGACCGCGCGCCCACCAAGCTCTCCTGCTACATCTGGCTCACCGAGGGGCTGAAGCAAAGGGTGGCGGCGGGCGTGGGCGTCTATCCCGTGGACCTGGAGTTGACGGGCAACAGCGTCGCCGACATCAAGTTCGACAGCCGGGGCGCGGCCTGGATTGGCACCAAGGGCGAGCGCGTCAAGGACTTCGGCTTCAACAACCGGCAGTACGCGGACGGCGGCCTCAACGTCTTCGACGGCGCGCGCTGGCGCAACTACCAGCAGCCGCTCCCGGCGGGCAACCCGCCCAACCCGCCCAACATCAAGGGCAACTCCGTCACCTCCCTGCTTGTGCGCGGCGGCCAGTGCGAGACACCTGAAAAGGTCTACGTCGGCATGGCCGGCTTCCTGGACAACATTGGCTGGGGCATTGACGTGATGAACTATGCCACCAACGGCATCACTTCCCTGGACAACAGCGTCATGCCCTCGTCGGCGGTCGCCGATATGGCGATTGACCCGACCACCTGCGACATCTGGGCGGCCTTCCACCCCTCCCTCCGCTTTACGCCGGGCGCCAACGGCGTCCTGGTCACAGGCGGCGTTGGGCGCTTCAAGCCGGCCGAGAACACCTGGGCCTCCTACAGTCTGGAGAACACGCCGGCTCTGGAAGGCTGGCAGACCGACCACCGCTCGGTGTATGTTGACCGCGAGGGACGGGTCTCGGCGGGTAGCTATACGGTGCATTCGACCGTACCCGGTAGCACGCAGATCTGTATTTCCTGCCCCCCCGCCTGGGTCACCAACGAGGGGCACACAGATGCCGTGCTCAACCGCTTCGAGAACAACACCTGGCAGCCGGCCATCCGCTGGGACTACGAGGGCTATGTCAGCGACATGCTCCAGGACCGTGACGGCCGGCTCTGGGCCGCCACCACTCACGAGTGGATCGCCGACTCCACTAGCGAATTCAACTGGCTGGTGGACGCCTCGGTGGGCTACCGGCTCACGGACACCGCCGTCCACGTGCTCGACAATAACAACTGGATTCCGCTCAAGCTGTCCGAGTTCCCGTTCCCCGATGACAACATCGCGTCCCTGGCCGAAGGGCCAAACGGCGACCTGTGGTTCGGCACCAATCACCACGGCATCGTCCACTGGGAGCGCACCGTCGTCGCCGAGACGCCCACGCCGACCCTGACCCCGACGATTACCCACACGCCCGCGCCGACGCGGACGCCGACGCGGACCCTGACGCCGTCGCGCACCCCGTCGCCGACCCGCACCCTGACCCCGCCGCCAGGGCCTACGTCCACGCCGACGGTCACCCAAACCGCCAGCCCGACCCGGACCGTCACGCCGACCGTCCCACCCGGAACCACCGTTGTACCGCCGACGGTCACGCCGACCGACACGCGGCCGCCGACCAAGACACCCACGCCTACCAACCGGCAGGTGTACAACATCTACATGCCGCTCATCCTAGGCGGGCAAAGCGACCCCGACGTCAAGCCGACGTTGACGGCCACGCCGACGAACGTGGTCACAGCGCCTTCGCTCACGCCGACGCGCACCGCCTCCCCGACTCCGCCGCCGAGCTGGGAGAACGTCACCAGTGGCACGTCGAACACACTGCGCGGCGTTGACTGTGTCGACTCGCTCAACTGCTGGGCGGTCGGCGACGGCGGGACCATCCTGCGCTGGGACGGCCGCGCCTGGAGCCAGCAGCTATCGCCCGTCAACAAGAACCTGAACAGCCTGGACATGGTCTCCAAGACCGAAGGCTGGGCGGTCGGCGACGACAAGACCATCCTGCGCTACAACAACGGCAACTGGACGCAGTGGGACCTGAGCGACGTGCCCGACGCCCCGTCCGGCAACTACGTGGCCGTGGTCATGGTCCCCGGCGCGACCGGCCGCGCCCCCGGCGGCTTCATCCTGTCCCGCAGCACGGCGCGCCAGATTCCCTACCTGTACTGGGACCGCTCGTCCGGCCGCTGGCTGTTGTCGCGCATCAGCGAAGAAGCCGTCCTGATGAACAACATGTTCGCCGTGCCAGACGGCTCCTACGGTGTGGCGGTGGGCAACACCGCCGCCCTCCACAAGTACCTGGGCCAGGACTCCTGGTTCATTGACGGCAGCAGCGTGGACTTCTCGCGCGTGCCGCACCTCTACAACGGCCACCTGTACCAGTGGGCGTCCGACGCGCTGCCCATCGGCTGGATCGTCGGCCAGAGCAGCTTCTTCGCCTACTACTCGAACACCGACTGCCGCTCCGCCCCGCCCTGCTGGAAGGAGGCGACGGGCGCTGCCGTCGCCCAGGTGCCGGCGTCGGACTACTTCGATGTCCAGGTCGTCTCGCGCACCCGCGCCTGGGCCGTCGGCGACGGCGGGGTCATCATCCGCTGGGACGGCACGCGCTGGCTGCCCGACCAGTCCGTGGGTGGCGGGGCGCTACGCGGCCTCTACATGCTGAGCGAGTTGGAAGGCTGGGCCGTCGGGGACCTTGGACGCATCGTGCGCTACCGCATCCCCAACGCGCCGCCCATCGCCACGCCCACTGCCGGGCCAAGCCCGACGCTGCCGCCGTCCACGCCGCCCGCCTCGCCCACGTCGCCCGCGCCGCCGACGGCGACGGCCACCGCCACCGCCACGGCCACTGCGACAGCGACGGTGACGGCCACTCCGACTCAGACCGCGACGCGCACGCCGACCGCGCCGGCGACCAGTACGCCCACTGGCGTCAGCGCGACCGCCACCACCGCGCCGGGCGCGCCGACGGCCACCCCCACGGCGACCCGCACGCCGACGGCCACCGCGACGACCGGGCCTAGCCCAACCCCGGCGGCGGTCGGCGTGTGGAACCGGGTCGAGTCGCCCACCGGCGTCACGCTACGGGCCGTCACCTTCCCCACCGCCGACGAGGGCTGGGCCGTCGGCGACGGCGGGACGATTCTCCACTACACCGGCGGCCGTTGGCGGGTGGAGGACAGCCCGACCACGGAGCGGCTCAACGCCATCTCCATGCTCAGCGCCTTTGAAGGCTGGGCCGTGGGTGAGAACACGACGATTCTGCGCTACAACGGCGCGCGCTGGAGCCTGGAAGATACCGATGTCCTGCGCGTGGTGCGCGACTACAAGACCATCGTCGGCGTCACCATGCTGCGCAGCCCGTCCCCGCTCGCCCAGCGCATCGGGGGCTATGCCGTGGCCCACGAGGGCGGCTTCCTGTACTACGACCGCGTCACGCGGCTATGGCGCGGCGAGCGCGCGGGCGCGTACAACTCCGACGCCGACAAAGGCCCCAACGCCCTCCACGTCGCCGCCGATGGCGGCTACGGCGCGATTGTCGGCGACGGCGGCGCCATCCTGGAGACCTTCTTCGACGGCAGTTCAGGGGTCTCCTGGACTGAACTGGGCCTGCCGGGGCGCAACAACAGCTACGGCGTTTATGTCATCCCCGACCCCAGCGGCGTGCTGGCGAAGTACTACGGCTGGTATGTCGGCCTGGCGTCTGATTTCTACTTCTATCAGACCAACCCGAGCGGCGAGGGCTGCGGCTTCGAGGGCACGCGTCGGCCGCCCTGCTGGGGCACGTTCAACACGGGCCTACGCACGGCCGGCAACGTCTTCTACCGGGGTGTCCACCTGGTCGCCAAGAACGATGGCTGGACCGTCGGCGACGGCATGGCGATTGCCCACTGGGACGGCCGCCAGTGGCACGAGTACCCCGACGGCCACATGCCATTTATCAGTTCGCTCGACCCCAACCTGTACGGCGTCTGGATGACGGACAGCACCTCCGGCTGGGCCGTCGGCAGCGGCGGAACCATCCTGCGCTACACAGGCCGCTAATTGACAGACCGAGGTTCAGGCGTAGGAGCGTACCCCCGTGCGTTCCTACGCGCCTGTTTGACGTAGACCGGCATGCCTCAATCCCCACCTAAAACCAGTCTTGCCCTGCTCAGTGGCGGCCTGCTCGGCCTGCTCGGTCTGGCCCTGCTCCTACTGAGCGCCCCCCCACCGGCCACCGCCGACCCCCAGGCCGTCGCGCCCTGGCTCACCTTCGCCAACGGCGACGACGTGAGGCGGCTGACGCGCCTGGACGGCGCGCTCTGGGCCGCGACCCAGGCGGGCGGAGCGGTCCGCTGGGACGGCCGCGACAGCTACCGCCAGTACCTGTTCCCCCAGGACGGCCTGGCGTCCAACGACGTGCGCGACATCGTTAGCCACGACGGCGCGGTCTGGTTCGCCACCTCGCGCGGGCTGAGCCGCCTGGACACCGACGGCCGCTGGACGACCTACACCGCCGCCACGACGGGCGGCCACCTGCCTTCGGACGATGTCACCGCCCTGGCCTCCGCCCCCGACGGCAGCCTCTGGGTGGGGACGCGTCAGCGCTGGACCGGGCGGGAGTGGAGGGGCGGCGGGCTGGCCCGGCTGCGCGGTGGGCAGTGGACGCTCTACACCGCCGACGACGGCGTCGCCTCGCTCAATATCACCGGCCTGGCCGTCACGCCGGCCGGCGATGTCTGGGCGGTGGGCCAGCCCTACCTTGTCTGGGTGCCGCCGGCGGACCCGGCGCCTGGCTTCTATCAGACGGTGGGCGGCGGGGCGAGCGTGTGGCGGGGGGCGGGCTGGACCGTCTACCGCCGCGACGACGCCCACCCGGTCGGCCTGCCCAACACCAACAGCTTCAATGCGGTCGCCGCCGACCCGACCGGCCGCCTCTGGTTCGCCACCTCGGCCGGGCTGCTGATGTTCGGCCCCCAGGGCTGGCGCGCGTGGACCGTGACCGGCGGCGGGGGCGCGGCCAACGGCGTGACCGCCCTGGCGGTGGACGACGCGGGCATGGTGTGGTGCGCCGTCACCGACCCCAGCGGCATCGGTCTGGCCCTGAGCGTGCTCGACCCGCACGGCACCCCCGACGACCCGGCCGACGACACCTGGCGGCACACGCCCACGGCGTCGCTCCCGGCCAGCACGGTCCAGACCATCCTGCCTGAGCCGGGTGGCCCGGCCGGCCCGAGCGTCTGGCTTGGCCTACGCGAGACGACGGGCAACGGCGCAGGGCTGGCGCGCGTCACGGCCGGCGGCGCCCTCGCCGAGCGGCGCCTGACGCGCGGCCTCACCTCCAACTTCATCAGCGCCCTGGCCGTCGCGCCCGACGGGAGCCTGTGGGTGGGCACCGGGGGCGCCGAGAACCAGGGGCGCGGGCGCGGTCTCAACATCGTCAGCCCCGACGGTAGCTGGTCCCAGGTCCGCTCCGAGCGCCTCGCCGCGACCGCCCCCTCTAGCCTGAGTCGGCCGGCCGGGCGCGACGACGCCGAGATTTTCACCCGCTGGCCGAGCCTGGACGCCGCCCGCGCCGCCCTGACAGCCGGCAGTTTCAGCCTGGGCGACGACCCGACGCGCTACACCCTGGTCGGCCTGTACACCCTGGGGAGCGAAATCGCGCTGGAGATCACGCCGGGGCTGAACCGCGACTTTGGCGCGGGCGCGCCCCTCTACCCGGTCGAACTCAACCTGGGCAGTGACAACATCGCCTCAGTGGCCTTCGACGCAGCCGGCGCGGCGTGGGTCGCGTCGCGCAGCGAGCGCATCGCGCCCCTGGGCAACGGCTACAGCGACGGCGGGCTGGCCCACTACACCGGCCGCTGGGTGGTCGAGCGCGCTTCGGCCACAGGTCTGCCGACCAACAACCTGTCGGCCGTGGCGGTCGCACCCGACGGCCGCGTCTGGGTCGGCACGGGCAGCATCCGCGACTCGACTGGCTCCGGTCTGGCTGTCCTCCAACCCAGCACGGGCGCGTGGACCCGCTACACGCGGCAGGCGGGGCTGCTGTCCGACCTGGTGACGGGCTTGCTCGCCACGCCCCAGGGCGAGGTCTGGCTCACTAGCGCGCCCTCCTGGCTCAACGGCAGCCGCCAGG
>CAZFUK010000063.1:0-14941 GCA_964522005.1 uncultured Anaerolineales bacterium
ATTGACTACTCGGGCGAGGTCCACACGGACACGACGCTGCTCTCGCTGCTGTTTGTGGTGCTGCTGCCGGTGCTGGCCTGGCTTATCCCGCTGCCCATCCTCTACGGCCCAGCCCGCGTCGCGTGGGAAGCGTTCCGCGAACCCCGCGAGGCGGTGGGGACGGTCGCCAAGCGCCTGCTCGGCCCCATCCAACGCCCGCCGAGTTCGGGGCTGTTCGCCACCACCGACCTGACCGACCTACCCTATGGCCGTATCCTGAGCGGTCCGCCGAACCTGCGGAACACCGTCGTGATGCGCGTCCAGACCAGCGACCCGCCGCCGGTCTACGAGACGGACACGGGGCCGCGCCGCTACTGGCGCACCGAGACCATGGACACCTACACCGGGCGCGGCTGGGAGAACAGCAGCCTGACCGAGCGGCGGGTGGGGGCGACCCCCTCGCTCGAAGCGGCGCTGGTCAACGTGCCGCCCAACGCCCGCCTGCGCCAGCATTTTGTCCTGGAGGGCGGCACCGCGCCGGCCGCCGTCAACGACCCGATTGCCCTGGACGTGGACTACACGCGGGTGGAACGCGCGCCGGACGACCTGGCGGGCATTCGGGTGGCGGCCAGCCAGTACACCGTCGTCTCGCGCCTGCCCCAGGCCAGCGAAGCGCGCCTGCGCAGCCTCTCGCCGCCCGCGCTGGACCGCTATCTCGCCCTGCCCAACAGCCTGCCGCGCCGCGTGCGCGAGCTGGCCCAGTCGCTCACGGTGGACCAGCCGACGGCCTACGACAAGGCGCTGGCGATTCAGAACTACCTGCGCACCTTCCCGTATGAGTTGGAGATTCAGCCCGCGCCGCCTGGCCGCGACGTGACGGACTACTTCCTGTTTGACCTCAAAAAGGGCTACTGCGATTACATGTCCACGGCCATGATCGTCATGCTGCGCTCGGTGGGCATCCCCGCGCGGCTGGCGGCAGGCTATGCCACAGGCGGCTACGACCGCCAGTTGGGGGAGTACGTCGTTACAGGTGAAGAGGCCCACTCCTGGCCGGAAGTCTTCTTCCCCGGGGTGGGCTGGGTCGAGTTCGAGCCGACGCCGTACCGCGCGCCCATCCAGCGCCCGACGGATGACCCCGAACTGCCCAACGTCGAAGCCGCCCCGGCGCCCGAGCCGCCCCGTGTCGGGCTGCGCCTCGGCGCGCTGCTGCCCTGGCTGCTGGCCGCCTGGGTCCTGGGGCTGCTCATCTGGGCGGTCCGCCTGGTCCAGGAGCGGCGTTTCCTGGCCCTACCGCCCGGCGAGCAGATTCGCGTCCTCTGGCGGCGTCTCCTGAGGCGGTCCGCGCGGCTGGGCCATCCCCTCCAATCGGCCCAGACACCGACCGAGTTCGCCCGCGACCTGGGGGCGGACCTGGGGCCGCGCCGCCTGGAACTGGGCGAATGGCATTGGCGCGGCGACGAGAGCCAGGCCCCGCTGCTGACGCTGGCGGACGAGGTAAGCGAGGCGCTCTACGCGCCGGAGCCGCCCGACGTCCGCGACGCTCAAACGGCCCGCCTGGCCTGGGACCGCGTGAGCCGCGTGCTGTGGCTGCTGCTCCGCCGCGGGAAGGGGTAGGACACCGGGACGGGCGAACTACACCCCGGCCGTCTGGGCCAGTGCGACCGCGCCCCACAGGCCGACATCCCCGCCCAGCGCGGCGCGTTCAATGCGGAAGTCGTCCAGGAAGGCCGGATTCATGACGCCGGCGCGGAGCGTCGCGTGGATCGGCTCGAAGATGAGGTCGCCCGCCTGGCTCACACCGCCGCCGATGACCATCAACCGAGGGTTAAACAGGTGGACCAGGCTGATGAAGGCCAGGCCGATATAGTGGCCCGCCTCGCGCAAGACCGCCCGCGCCAGGGGGTCGCCCTGCTGGGCGGCCTCGCTGACATGGGCGGCGGTAATCTTCTCCACCTCCCCATGTACCAGTTGACGTAACATCGAGGGCTGCTCCGCGCTGAGCCGAGCGCGCGCCGCCCGCGCGATGGCCGGACCCGAGGCGAAGGCCTCGACATGACCGACGCCGCCACAGTTGCACACCGGGCCGTTGGGGTCCACCACCATGTGGCCCACCTCCGCCCCCAGGCCGTGCGCGCCCACCAGCATCTGGCCCCCAGTGATAATGCCGCTGCCGATCCCCGTGCTGATGGTAACGTAAATCATGTCGTCTACCCCCTGCCCCGCGCCAAAGCGGCGCTCGCCCAGCCCGGCCAGGTTGGCGTCGTTGCCGATGAGGACGGGCACGTTCAACCGCGCTTCTAGCTCCTGGCGTAGCGGGATGTTCTGCCAGCCGGGGAGATTGGGGGCCTCATAGACAATGCCCTTCTGAGGGTCCAGCGGCCCCGGCGCGCCGATGCCCACGGCGCGAATGGCCCACAGGTTATCGTTGGCCGCCTCCCGCACCGCCTGGGCGATGCGGTCCAGCACAGCCGTCGGCCCTTCGTCGCCCAGCGTCAGGGACGCCACCCGCGCCCCAAACGCCGTCGCTCCGTCGTCTAGGCGGGCGGCGCGAATCTGCGTCCCACCCAGGTCTACTCCGATCACAGCGTGTGGTCGTCCCACGTCTCCTCCCTACGTCAGGTCTCGGTGAGACCCCAGTATACCACACTTAGTTGCGCGAGGGCGGCAATTGTTGTATGCTTCCCACTATGACACCCCCACCGCTTGACCCGTCCGACGGCCAGCGCGCCGAGGCTGAACTCCTGCGGCGCAACCAGGAACTGTCCATCCTCAACGCCATCGCCGAGGCGCTCAACCGCGCCGTCGACCTGCGCGAGGCGCTGGACCAGTCCCTACGGCTGGTGGCGGAGTTGCTGGGGCTGCACGCGGGGTGGGTCTGGCTGCTGGACGAGGACGGCGGCGAGCCATATGTCGCCGCCCGGCTCAACCTGCCCGAGGGGCTGGCGCGCTACCCGGCGCGCATGCGCGGCGGCTGTCTGTGCCTGGATACCTTTCGAGCAGGCGACCTGACCGGCGCGGCGAGTGTCAACCTGCTGCGCTGTAGCCGTCTCCAGTACCTGACCGAGGGCACCAACGGCCTACGTTACCACGCCAGTATCCCGATCTACGCCCACGGGAAGCCGCTAGGCGTGATGAACGTCGCCAGCGCGGACTGGCGCGAACTGGCCGAGGAAGACCTGCGCCTGCTCTACACCATCGGCTACCAGATGGGCATCGCCGTCGAGCGGGCGCGGCTGTCGGAGCGGGCGCGGCGGCTGGCGACGGTCGAGGAGCGCAACCGCCTGGCCCGCGAAATCCACGATACCCTGGCCCAGGGGCTGGCCGCCATTGTGCTCCACCTGGAGAGCGCTGACGCTCTGCTCGAAGCGAACCCGACGCGCGCCCAGGCGGGCCTGCGCCGCGCGCTGGAGTTGACGCGCGCCAACCTGGATGAGGCCCGCCGGTCGGTGGTGGGCCTGCGCGCTCGCCCCTTGCAGGACCAGACGCTACCGGCCGCCATCGGCGCGCTCGTGGGCGCTTTCTCCGAAGAGCATGGTGTCCACGTCGGCTGGCGGCATGCCGGCCCCGCCGAGCGCTTGCCAGCCCACGTGGAATTGGCCGTCTATCGCATCGCCCAGGAAGCCCTGGCCAATATCGCCCGCCACGCTCAGGCCAGCCGCGCCCGCGTCGAGCTAGACATCACGGACAGCGAGTTGCGGCTGCGCGTCAGCGACAACGGCGTAGGCTTCGACCCGGCCCAGGAGTGCGAGCCGGGCCACTTCGGCCTGGTCGGCATGACCGAGCGCGCCCACCTGCTCGGCGGCGCCCTCGACATTGCCAGCGCGCCGGGGCGTGGAACACGGCTAACGATCAGGGTGCCTTTAGTGGGAGAGTAAGGCATGCAAATCTCATGTAGGGCTTGATGATGGCCGACATTCGCCTCTTGCTAGCCGACGATCACCCCGTGCTGCGCGACGGCCTGGCCGCCATCCTGGAAACTCAGCCCGACTTCCAGGTGGTCGCCCAGGCCAGCGACGGCGCGGAAGCGGTGCGCCTGGCCCAGGCGCGCCAGCCCGACGTCATCCTCATGGACCTGGCGATGCCGGGCATGGACGGCGTCGAAGCGATCCAACGCATCCGCGCCGCCAATCCTACGGCCCGCATCCTCGTCTTTACCGCCTTCGACACCGACGAGCGCATTCTGGGCGCGGTCCAGGCCGGCGCGCAGGGCTACCTGCTCAAGGGCGCGCCGCGCGACGAACTGTTCCACGCCATCCGCGTCGTCTACGCCGGCGGCTCGCTGCTGCACCCGGTCGTGGCGACCAAGCTGCTGCGCCACATGAGCGGCCCGCCACGCCCCGAAACCCTCACCGAGCGTGAACTGGAGGTCCTGACCCTGCTGGGGCGGGGCCTGCAAAACAAGGAGATCGCCGGCCAGCTGCACATCAGCGAGCGCACCGTCAAGTTTCACGTCAGTTCGATTCTCGGCAAGCTCGGCGCGGGCAACCGCACCGAGGCGGTAAGCCTGGCCGCGCAGCAGGGCCTGATCCATTTGTAGGCTGTAGGAAGAGATAGGAAGGCGTGGGAAGAGACGCTGCGGCGTTTAGTCGGCAGTCTCCATCGCGCGCGCATGTTACGGCCTCCCCGTGGCCTGAACGCCACGGCTGGTGTGGAGAAACGTTATCCGCTATGCCTCCCTCTAGCCCTCTCGACGGCATCCGTGTACTCGACCTGACCCGCGTCCTGGCGGGACCCTATTGCACCATGATGCTGGGTGACCTGGGCGCGGATGTAGTCAAGATCGAGCCGCCGGGCCGGGGCGACGACACCCGCCACTGGGGGCCGCCCTTCGTCGGCGGCGAGAGCGCCTATTACCTGTGCGTCAACCGCAACAAGCGCGGCCTCACCGTCAACCTGAAGACCGAGGCCGGGCGGGAGATTGTGCGGCGCCTGGCCCGCCGGGCCGACGTGCTGGCCGAAAACTTCAAGGCGGGCAGCCTGGCCGAGTGGGGCCTGGACTACGCCAGCCTGAGCACGCTCAACCCGCGCCTGGTCTACCTGTCCATCACCGGCTACGGGCAGACCGGTCCCGGCCGCGACCGCCCCGGCTATGACCTGGTCATCCAGGCCGAGGGCGGGGTCATGGCGATCACCGGGCCGGAGGACGGGCCACCCTCCAAGGTGGGCGTGGCGATTGCCGACCTGACGACCGGGATGATGGCGGCGCAGGCGGTGCTGGCGGCCCTGTTCCACCGCGAGCGGACCGGGCAGGGACAGTGGATTGACCTGGCGCTGTATGACACCCAGCTGGCCTGGCTCGCCAATGTCGGCAGCAGCCACCTCGTCACGGGCGAACCGGCGCTGCGCTACGGCAACGCCCACCAGTCCCTCGTGCCCTACGAAGTGTTCCCCACCGCCGACGGCTACCTCGCGCTAGGGGTGGGCAACGACGGCCAGTTCAGCCGCCTGTGCGAGGTGCTCGGACACCCGGAGTGGGCGGCTGATGCCCGATTCCAGGCGAACCCCGACCGCGTTGCCCACCGCGGCGAACTGGCGCCCCTGCTGCGCGATGTCTTCCGCCAGCGCCCCACCGACGCCTGGTTGGCCGCCCTCGAAGGGACCGGCATCCCCTGCGGCAAGGTCAACTCCGTCGCGGAAGCCCTCAGCGGCCCCACCGTCGAGGCGCGGGAGATGGTCGTCAGCGTGCCCCACCCAACGGCCGGGGCGGTGCGGCTCGTCGCCTCGCCCCTCAAGTTCTCGGCTACCCCCACCAGCATCCGCCGCGCCCCGCCGCTGCTGGGCGAACACACAACCGAGGTGCTAGAGGAACTGGGCTATCGGCCCGAGCGCATCGAGGGCCTGCGCCAGGCAGGCGTCATCTGAGGGAATAACCAACAGGGATTGAAGGGTAATTACACCCTCCAATCCCTGTTCTGTACTGCCCACCGACCACCGACTACCGACTACTCTCTCTTAGCTGCACATGTACAGCAGGAAGGTGAAGTCCGTGCCCAGCGGGGCGAGAGGAGCGTTGGCGGCAGGGAAGAAGCGCTCGTAGCCCTGGCCCGCGATGACGCTGGCATCGTGGCGCATCCAGTAGAAGCGGCCATCGGGCGACTGCGGCGCGAAGATTTCCAGGCGGTAGGCCGTGCCCTGCGTCAGGGCGCCACCCGCGCAGCCAAAGTTAAATGTCACCCACGTCGGCACCCCGACAGGCAGGGGGCCGGCCGGCACCGTGGCCTGGGCCAGCGGCGCGCCGCCGAACGTCTGAATCTGCATCATGATGGGGTCGTTGTTGGCGACCGTCTTGAGGACCAGGGCGCGCACCGCGCACACGCCCGTCGTCTTGGGCGACACGAAGGTCTGGCTCAGGCGGTGCGTGTGCCCGAAGGGGGACTTGGTGTCCACCATCGGCTGGCGCAGCCGAATGATACACGACGACTCCACCGCCTCCGTCCCGTCCTCGGCCCCGGTGTCCGCGCACGGCTGCGCCGTCACCGACTGCGTCTCCTGCTCCGCCGCCCGAGCCGGCGCACTCTGCATCGCCAGCACGGCCAGACACATCGCGCTCACGACCACCGCCAATACGACCTGGAACATCCTCATCCTGAGTGTCGCTAACATCGTCTTGTCTCCTCTTTTGGCGTCTTGCTGACTACTAACTACTGACCACTGACCACTGTTTGCTGACCACTGTCCTAGTAGCACATGTACAGTCGGAACGCGAAGTCGCTGCCGACGGGGGCGATATTGTTGAAGGGGCCTACGTCATACTTGCGCTGCGCCAGACCCGGCATCACGCTGGCCGATTTGCGGCGCCACTGGAAGGCGTCGCGCGGCGTGTCGGGCCGCGAGAAGACTACCAGGCGATAGGTCTGCCCGGCAATCAGGTCACCGCCATCGCAACCAAAGGTGAACGTCTGCCAGGCCGGGACGCCTAGAGGCATCACGCCCGATGGGATAAACGTCGAGTCGAGGACGGCGCCGCCGAGGGTCTGAATCTGGGCGAGAACCGGATCGCCAAACGGCACGTTGACCTGCTTGGTGAGCAGGAGGTCTACCTTGCAGACGCGGCGGCCCAGCGGGGCGACAAAGGTCTGGCTGAGCGAGACTTTCTCGCCAAAGTAGGAATAGGTATCCGCCTGGGGCTGGTTCAGCCGCAGGATGCAGGTGGCGGCCGCTTCGGAGCCTTCCTGGTCCGCGCATATTCGCGCCTCCACAGGGGTAATGTCGTCGGCTGCCAGGGCCGGCCGGCTCTGCACCGCCACTAGCATCAGCCCCACCGCGCTGATCGCCAGGGCGATGACCAGCCTGGCCAATCGTAATCTTGGCTGTGTCATATTCACTTTTCTCCCTTCAGGTTGTTCAATGAGCTTCTTATGACCATATGATAACGGATTTTGACCTGCCCCGCCGTGAGAAACGTCGCCAGGCCGATGTGAAGTGTGTCACAGGGAGGGAATGGGGAATAGGGGGAGAGATGAGGGGAGATGTTGACCGCCGAGGACGCGGAGGGCGCAGAGGTCAAAGAGTTTGATCCTCTGCGCCCTCCGCGTCCTCAGTGGTGAAGCTATACGGGCTAGTTCAGGCCGCGTTCGTCTACCAGGCCGACCTGGGCTAGCTCGCGGACGCGGGCAACTGTGGCGGCGACGCCGTCGGCAAGGGGGGTGCGCGGCACGGGGCCGATGGCCGCCTGAAGGCTGGCGTCTTCAAAGTCGTAGGGGAAGGGCAGCTGGTTGTCGGCGGCCGTCAGCTGTCCCCGCGACTCCGGGGCGACTTGCTCGATCAACCGCAGGATCTCGTCCACCGAGACGGGCGCACCGCCCAGGTTGAAGACACCCGCGTTGGGCCACTCGGCCTCGACCGACTGGATGAACGCCTGGGCCACGTCGCTGGCCCACTGCATGCCGACATAGCCGCCGAAGGGGACGCGGTAGGGTTTGCCCAGCGCGGCGGCGAGCATCGCCTTGGTGGGGCTGGAGGTCATGCCCTGGTCGCGGGCCACGCCGTAGACGGTGGCGGGGCGCAGGCCAATGGAGGGCACCTGCCAGTCCTGCCAGTAGAGCCGTGCCGTGCCCTCGTTGGCCTGCTTGTAGACGCCATAGAGAGTGGTAGGCAGCAGAGCGGCATTGTCGGCGACCGGGCCTTCCGGGTAGTCGTCTGGCGCGCCGAAGACGGCCACCGACGAGGCGTAGACGACGCTCTTTACCCCGCCCTGGCTGCGCCGCGCCGCCTCGAAGATATTGACCGTGCCGACGACGTTGACGCGCGCGCCCAGGGCGGGGTCGGCGCGGCAGAACGGCACTTGCAGGGCGGCCAGGTGGATGATGTGGGTGATGCCGTGTTCGGCTACCACGCGCTCGACCTGGCCCAGGTCGGTAATATCGCCCTGGACGAACTGAACCTGCGCCAACTGCGCGTCGTCCATGAGTAGGCGCGGGCGGGTAGGGGCGGTGGAAACGTCGAGGACGACGGCGGACTTGCCCGCGCGCGTGAGGTGATACAGGGTCCAGGCGCCGATACAGCCCATGGCGCCGGTGACAAGAAAACGGGGCATAGCGAAAGCTCCTTCGGATACGAAGATGGTAGGCAGTTGACTATATTAGGGGGTGAGGGCGCTCACAAGCTGGGCCGCCCGGACTCGCTGCTGGTTGTCCCAGGTAATGATTGGCACACCCAGTTGCTGTGCCAATGCGACGTACACAGCATCAGAGCCTTTTACACCGAGATTGATGGCAATCTGTGCGGCTGAGTGACCCAGTATGCTGTCAATTGGCACAAGACGCAAGTTTGGGAAGTTCAGAAGGCCCGTGAGGGCGATGTGTCCCAGGCCTGGCCGCCCTGTCTGACGTACGACTGCGCTGCCCACCTCCGCCAGTACCAATATCGGAGCGAACAGAGGATGACCCTGCAGGGCTTGCTGCGTAAGCCACTGCTGGCTCGGCTGATGATGCACGTCCTGCATCACATAGCGGCTCACCCAAACACTCGCGTCCACCACGCTCATAGCTGGCGGCGCTCCTCTCGCACCGCCTCGACCGCCGAGACGCCTTCAGGCCAGTACGCGCTAATTTCCGATGCCGCCTTGTCCATCTCGGCCATCAGCGCCTGAACTTGTTCTGGGGATAGTTTGGGGTTCACCGGCACCAAACGCGCCACGACCTGCCCTCTCAGGGTCACATCAATTTCCTCCCCCTCCTCGCGAACGATGCGCACCAGTTCGCTCGCCCGTTGCTTGAGTTCACGCACACCCACCCTCCGCATCATAGTCCTCCGTTTCCTCCAGCATGTACCCACTATTGTGGACACATTATACACTTGTCGAGGATGACTGTCCACCGGCGCCTGCGAGATGTTGCGCCTTGACGGGCGGCGTGTTATAATACGCCACGACTACCCCCACCTTCCCCGCGAGGTTCGTCTATGCTCAAAGTCGGTCTGTTGGTCGGGCGGGAACGCTCCTTCCCAGATGCCCTCATCGCTGAAGTCGCCCGCCGTGACGCGGGTGTGGTCGCCGAGTACGCCACGGTCGGCGCGCCCAAGATGGCCGAGCGGCCGCCGTATGACCTCATCGTGGACCGCATCTCCCACGAAGTCCCGATGTACGCCTCCTATCTCAAGAACGCCGTCCTCCAGGGCGTCGTCGTCATCAACGACCCGTTCTGGCGCATGGCCGACGACAAGTTCTTCGCCAACTCGGTCGCCGCCGCCCTCGGCGTGGCCGTCCCACGTACCATCGCCCTCCCCAACAAGAGCTATATCCCCGGCGTCGTCTCCGAGAGCCTGCGCAACCTGATGTACCCGCTCGACTGGGACTGGATTGTGAGCTACACCGGGCTGCCGGCCATCATGAAGCCGGCGTCGGGCGGCGGCTGGAAGGATGTCTACAAGATTGACAACATGGGCGAGCTGCTCTGGCGCTACGACCAGACGGGCACCATGCAGTTCATCCTCCAGGAGTTCATCCAGTGGGAGGGCTACGTGCGCTGCCTGTGCATCGGCCGGCAGGACGTCCTCGTCACCAACTGGGACCCGCGCCGGGGGCACTTCGACCGCTACCGCGCCGACGATACTCCAGTGGAGCCGGCCCTGGAAGCCCGCTGCCGCGAGGATGCCCTCAAGCTCAACCGCGCCCTGGGCTACGACATGAACACCGTCGAGTTCGCCGTCCGTAACGGCACGCCAATTGCTATCGACTTTACCAACGCCGCGCCCGACTTCGACATCTCCTCGCTCAAGGACAAATACTTCGCCTGGGTCGTCGAGAAGATGGCCGACCTGGTCATCGAGCGCGTCAAGCAGGGGCCGGCTACGCCGACCCACCGCTGGGACCACTTCTTGCCCACAGGCGCCGCCGCATGACCCACCCTGCCGTCGCGCTCTATCACGACCGTCTGGCGACGGCCGAGGCGGCCGACCAGGCCGAGGCGCTGTTCGAGCAGATGCGTGCCCGGCGGCTGACCTTTGGCGACCGCCTGGTGTGTTCGGTGCTGCGGCCCCACTTCATCAGCGAGCGCGACTACCGCTTCGTTCAGGAGGCGGCCGAGGCCGTACTGGGCGCCCTCGCGCGGCTCGGCCAGGCGCTCATGGAGGATGAGGGGCTGCGCGCCCAGGTCGGGCTGACGCGGGAGGAAGAGGCCATCATCGCCCTGCCGTTCGGGTACCCGTATCCCGACGCTTCGGCGCGCCTCGACTCGTTCTTCGTGGGGCACGACAGCCTGAACTTTATCGAGTATAACGCCGAGAGTCCCGGTGGGCTGGCGTTTGGCGACGTGCTGGGCGACCTGTTCAGCCAGTTTCCCGTCATGCAGGCCGTGGCAAAGCGCTACCCCTATCGGCTGCTCCCGATTCGCAAGCGCATCCTGGACACGCTCCTGGAGTGCTTCTACCACTGGGGCGGCCGCCGCCAGCCCAACATCGCCATCATTGACTGGCGCGAGGTGCGGACCTACAACGAGTTCCTGCTGTGCCAGGAAGCGTTCGAGGCGGCGGGCTACGCGACGCGCATCGGCGATCCCCGCGACCTCGAGTACACGGGCGGTCGGCTGCGCCTGGGTGACTTCGCCATTGACCTGGTGTATAAGCGCGTCGTGACGGGCGAACTGCTGGCCCGCGAGGGGCTGAACAGCCCGCTGGTACGCGCCGTAGCCGACGGGGCGGTGTGCCTGGTCAACGGCTTTCGCTCGCACCTGTTGCTCAAGAAGGCGCTGTTCGCCCTGCTGAGCGACCCGCAGTATCAAGCTCTGTACACCCCGGCCCAGCAGGCGGCCCTGGCCGCCCACATCCCGTGGACGCGCCTCGTCGCGCCCGGCTTCACCGACTACAGCGGCCGGCGCGTGGACCTGCTGGAGTTTGCCGCCGAGCGCCGCGAGCAGTTGGTGCTCAAGCCGAGCGGGGAGTACGGCGGCACGGGCGTGGTGTTGGGGTGGGAGACCGGCGCGGCGGACTGGGAGCGGGCACTCCAGGACGCGCTCACGAGCGTCTACGTCGTCCAGGAGCGCGTGCCTGTGCCCCGCGAGAACTTCCCAGTCCTGCTCGACAGCGAGATCGTCCAGGCCGCGCGCTACCTGGACCTCGACCCCTATGCCTGGCAGGGCACCCAGGCGTTTGGCTGCGGGGTGCGGCTCTCCGGTGGCGCGCTGCTCAACGTCTCGGCCGGCGGCGGCTCGGCCGTTCCAATGTTTATCATGCAAGACTGATGACTGGTTGCCATGCTCGACGAAATCCTCCGCAACTCAACCTTCCAAACCGTCGTCCAGGTGATTGTTAATTTCAAGAACTATCTGTACCTGTTCGCCGGCCTGGGCGCGCTCATCGCCCTGCGCGCCATCTGGATTGCCCGCCGCGAACGGGCGCGCGCCCTGTTTGGGCTGGAACGCGAGGCGGCCAGCGACCGCCTCGGCCAGGCGCTGTTCACCTTCCTGGTCATGGGCGGGCTGGCGGGCCTGGTCTACTTCACCGTCAACTACTTGACGCCGGAAGCGGTCACCCAGCGTCTCACCCTACGCGCCCAGGCCCAGGCCACCGCCACGGCCCAGGCCCGCGCGGCGGCCAGCGTCGTCCAGGCCACGACAGTCGCCCGCACCCCCTCGCCCACCCCGCCCCCGCCGACGGCTACCCCCCAACCCCAGGCCGCCCCTCCGCCCGAGCCGGCCCCCACCCCCGACTTCCGCGCGCAATCCTGTCACGGCGAAGGCCAGCCGAGCCAGATGCGCTACGTGGACCGCCAGGGCGTTAACCTGCGCCGCTCGCCCGAGTTCCGCAACGACAACATTGACCGCACCTTGCAGTTCAGCAACGAGGTCTGTGTCTACAGCGAGGAGCAGGTCGGGCAGGACGTCTGGCTCAAGGTCACGGTCGTGGGTATCGAAGGCTACCGCTACATCCTCAAGAGCCTGACGCGCGAGTAGAGAGCAAGGGCCTGGGGGTTGTGCTTGACAAGCCGCACTGTTCGGGATAGAATAGGTTTCAATTAGAGAACACCTGTTCGTACCAGAAGAGCAGACACCCCCATGCCAAAAGCCCCTGTCCCCTCCACCAGTTGGGAAAGCGCCGAGGCCAGCGCGCCCATGGCGCGCCAGTTCCTCAAGATCAAGCGCCAGTTCCCCGACGCCGTCGTCTTCTTCCGCCTGGGCGACTTCTACGAGACGTTCAACGAGGACGCCGAGATCGCCGCGCGCGTTCTTAACATAACCTGTACCAGCCGCAAAATGCAGGGTGAGGACCGCTGGGCGATGGCCGGCGTGCCGCACCACTCGGTCAACAGCTACCTGGCGCGCATGGTCCGCGCCGGCTACAAATGCGCCGTGGTGGACCAGATGGAGGAACCGAGCGGCAAGCTGGTCGAGCGGGCGGTGACGCGCGTCCTGACGCCGGGCACCATCGTCGAGCCGAACATGCTCGACGCCCGCAAGAACAACTACCTGGCGGCCCTGGTCGTGGACGGCGACCGCGCCGGGCTGGCCTACTGCGACGTCACGACCGGTGAGTTCTGCGCGACGCAGTTGCACGGCGAGGACGTGGTGGTCCAGGTGCGCTACGAGTTCGAGCGGCTCCAGCCCGCGGAAGTCCTGCTGGCCGACAAGGCGGCCGGGCGCAAGCCGACCCGCGTCCAGAAGGGCGGCGCGGGCGAGGTGGACGCCGCGCTGGCTGGGCTGGCCGTTCCCTTCTCACCCTACCCCGCCTGGCGCTTCGACTTCGATACGGCCCGCCAGACGCTCCTGGACCACTTCGAGGTAGGCGCGCTGGACGGCTTTGGGCTGGCGAGTCTGCCGCTGGCGGTGCGGGCGGCGGGCGCCATCCTGGCCTATGTGTGTGAGAACCAGCTGGGCGCGGCGGATCAACTGGTCAACCTGACGACCTACTCCACGGCCCAGTACATGGCCCTCGACGCGCCGACGCGCCGCAACCTGGAACTGACCCACGGCACACGCAGCGGTGGGGTGCAGGGGTCGCTGCTGGGCGTGCTGGACCAGACCGTGACGCCCATGGGCGGACGCCTGCTGCGCACCTGGCTGGCGCAGCCCCTGCTCAACCTGGCGATGGTCCAGGCCCGCCTCGACGCCGTCCAGGCCCTCTACGACGACAACCTGACGCGGGCCTCGGTCATTGAGGCGTTGCGTGGGCTGAACGACCTGGAACGCCTCACCAACCGCGTCGTCCAGCGCATCGCCACGCCCCGCGACCTGCTCGCCATCCGCAAGACGCTCGAAGGGCTGCCGCCGCTCATCTACGCCCTGGGTGGCACAGGGGGCGCCCTGGTGGTCGCGCCAGAGCCGGCGCCGACAGTCGTGGAGGAACTGGATGAGGAAGTCGAGGATGAGGTCCAGGAGTCGCCCGAAGATATTTGGGAGACGCTAGGCCAGCGCACCTTGCCCCCCAACGGCCACGGCAGCCCCCCGCCGGCCCCCGCCAAAGCCCTGCCGGCCAAAGCCGCCCGCCCGAAGCGTGGGCCGGTCGTGCGCTACACCGGGCTCGCCCACGTGGGGGAGGCGCCCGCGCCGTTCGCGGTCGCGGCGTCCCCCGGTAGTGGGTCGGGCCGTGACCTGACGGGCCTGCTACCGTCGCCCCTTGACCCCTGCCCCGAAGTGGCCGACCTCATCGGCCGCGCCATCGCCCCTGAGCCGCCCGCCACGCTGGGCAACGCGGGCGTCATCGCGCCGGGCTACTCGGCCGAACTCGACGGCATCCAGCACGCCGTGAGCAACGCCAAGGAGTGGGTCGCCAGCCTCGAAGCGCGCGAACGCGACCGCACAGGCATCAAGTCGCTCAAGGTGGGCTTCAACAAGGTCTTTGGCTACTACCTGGAGATCACCCACGCCAACGCCCACGCCGCGCCCGCCGACTACATCCGCAAGCAAACGCTGGTCAACGCTGAGCGTTACATTACCCCCGAACTCAAGGAGTACGAGTCGCTCATCCTCAATGCCGAGGAACGCACGATTGAGTTGGAGACGCGGCTGTTCCGCGAGGTATGCGAGCAGATCGCGGCGGTGGCGCCGCGCTTGTTGGGCACGGCGCGTGCCCTGGCCTACCTGGACGTGGTGGGCAGCCTGGCCGAGGTCGCCCGGCGCTACAACTACGTTCGGCCCCAGATTCTCCCCAATGGGCCAATGGAGATACGCGGCGGTCGGCACCCGGTCGTCGAGCGCACCCTGGAGGAGGCAGCCTTTGTCGCCAACGACCTGGACATGGCTGAGGGTGACATCATCATCCTGACCGGGCCGAACATGAGCGGCAAGAGCGTCTACCTCAAGCAGGCGGCGCTCATCGTCCTCATGGCGCAGATTGGCTCGTTTGTCCCCGCCGATAGCGCGGCCCTGCCCCTGGTGGACCGCATCTTCACTCGCATCGGGGCACACGACGAGATCGCCCAGCATCAGAGTACGTTCATGGTCGAGATGGTCGAGACGGCCAACATCCTACGCCACGCCTCGCCGGCCAGCCTGGTCATCCTCGACGAGGTGGGGCGCGGCACGAG
>CAZFUK010000064.1:0-14842 GCA_964522005.1 uncultured Anaerolineales bacterium
TCATTGGCCCCAACGGCGCGGGCAAGACGACCTTCTTCAACATGATTACCGGCATCTACGCGCCGACCGAGGGCACCATCACCTTCAATGGCGCGTCCATCGCCGGCTTCAAGCCCAACCAGATCACGGCGGCGGGCATCGGCCGCACCTTCCAGAACATCCGCCTCTTCGCCAACATGACGGCGCTGGAGAACGTCCTGGTCGGCATGCATACCCGACTCAAGGGCGGCCTAGTGGCGACCCTGCTGCGAACGCCGGCCATCGTCCGCGAGGAAGTGCGGGCCTACGAACGTGCCCTGGAACTGCTGGACTACGTCGGCCTGGGGCGGCGCATCGCGCCAGCCGCCGCCCGCAACCTGTCCTATGGTGACCAGCGCCGCCTCGAAGTGGCGCGCGCCCTGGCGACCGACCCGCAGTTGCTCCTGCTCGACGAGCCGACGGCGGGCATGAACCCGCTCGAAACGGCCGAGATGACGGCCTTCATCCGCCGCCTGCGCGATGAACTCGGCCTGACCATCCTGCTCATCGAGCACGACATGCTCGTGGTCATGGGCATCTCGGACCGGGTGAGCGTGCTCGACCACGGCACCAAGATCGCCGAGGGCACGCCGCGCGAGGTCCAGAGCAGTCCCCAGGTCATCGAAGCCTATCTCGGCCAGGGCGGCGCGGAAGAGAAGCTCGCGCAGATGAAGGAACGAAGCCATGCTCGAACTGCGTGATGTCCAGACCTACTACGGCAACATCCAGGCGCTCAAAGGCATCTCGCTGAAAGTGAACCAGGGCGAGGTGGTCACGCTCATTGGCTCCAACGGCGCCGGCAAGACGACGACGCTACGGACCATCCAGGGGCTGAACCGCCCCCGCTATGGCACCATCCTCTTCGAGGGCAAGGCGTTGGAGACCTTGCCGACGGATACCATCGTGCGGCTGGGCATCTCCCAGTCGCCGGAGGGGCGGCTCGTCTTCCCGCGCATGACGGTGCGCGAGAACCTGGAGATGGGCGCCTTCTCTCGCTCGGACAAAGAGGGCATCGCCCAGGACATGGAGCGCGCCCTCAACCTCTTCCCCCGACTGCGCGAGCGCCTGTCCCAGAAGGCCGGCACGCTGTCCGGCGGTGAGCAGCAGATGCTGGCGATTGGGCGGGCGCTGATGGCGCGGCCGCGCCTGCTTCTGCTGGACGAGCCGAGCATGGGGCTGGCGCCGATGCTGGTCGAGCAGATTTTTCAGACGGTGCTGGAAATCAACGAGCAGGGCACGACCGTGCTCCTGGTCGAGCAGAACGCCCGTATGGCGCTGGCGGTGGCCGACCGGGGCTACGTCCTCCAAACCGGGCGTATCGTCCTCGAAGACACGGGCCCCAACCTGCTGCGGAGCGAGACGGTCCGCAAGGCGTACCTGGGCGAGCACTAGACCGCCGAGCAACTTCAGCCAGGTAGACATGGCTCAAGCAAGAGGGCTGCTGCTCATCGCCCTGGCGGCCGGGTTGTGGGGCACGCTGGGGCTATTCTTCAAAGCAAGCCTGGCCTATGGGCTGACCTCCCTGGGCCTGGCTTTTTTGCGCTCCCTCCTCACGCTCGCTCTCCTCTTCCTCGGACTGGCGCTGACCCGCCCCCGCCTCTTGCGCGTCGCCCCGCGCCACCTGCCCGGCTTCCTGGTGCTGGGCGGCGTGTCGGTCGCCCTGTTCTACTGGGTGTACATCGTGGCAGTGGACCTGACCAGCGTCGCGACCGGGGCCGTGCTGCTCTATACAGCGCCCGCCTGGGTGACGCTGCTGGCCCACTGGCAGTTTGGGGAACCGCTTGGCCGGCGCAAGCTCGGCGCGCTGGCCCTGGCGTTTGTCGGCTGCGCGCTGGTCGCCCGCGCCTATGACCTTCAGCATCTGCGGCTCAACGGCCTCGGCGTCCTGGCCGGGCTGGCGGCCGGCCTGACCTACGCCCTCTACTCGATTCTGAGCGTGCCGCTGCTGCGCCGCTACCCCCCGCTAACGGTCGTCACCTGGGCCGTCGCCTTTGGGACCCTCCTGCTGGCCCCCGTCGTCGGCTGGCAGGGCTGGCGGTCTCTCGCGCCCGTCCTGACGCCCTCGCCCCTGTGGCTCTGGCTGCTCGGCCTGGCCGTCGGCCCGACGGTGGGCGCGTTGACGCTCTACACAGCGGGACTCCAGCGCGTGCCGGCGGGTGTCGCCAGCATCACCGCGACCCTGGAGCCGGTCGTGGCGACGGTGTTGGCCGTGGCCGTGCTGGGCGAGCGGCTGGCCGTTCCCCAGGTGGTCGGCGCGGCCCTGGTCGTGACGGCCGTGCTGCTGTTGGCCCTGTCGTCGCAAAGAGGCTAAACTTCTCCAGCTGGATGATATTGTGGAGGGGCGCTGACGATGGAACGGGTACTCCTGTTAACCGGGGCGACGGGGTTGGTGGGGGGCGACGTAGCCGCGCGCTACGCGGCGCGCGGCGTCAAGGTCTACGCCCTGGTGCGGGCCGGCTCGGACGCCGAGGCGGCCCAACGCCTGGCGGCCCGCCTGCCCGACCTACCCCAGCGCCCCATCGCCCTGGCGGGTGACCTGATCCAGCCGCGCCTGGGCCTGAGCGAGGCGACCTGGGCCACCCTTGCCGACGAGGTGACCGACATCCTGCACGCCGCGACGGACATCCACTTTGGCCGCCCCCTGGCCGAAGCCTGGGCCGTGAACGTGGCCGGCACGCAGCGCGTCCTCGACCTGGCGCGGGCCGCCCGCCGCCTCCGCCAGGTGGGCCACGTCAGCACGGTCCACATCGCCGGGCGGCGGGTCGGGGTCATCCAGGAGACGGACCTGGAGCACGACGCCGGCTGGGTCAACACCTACGAGCAGACCAAGTACGAGGCCGAACGGCTCCTCCGGCCGAGTATGGCCGACTTGCCCATCACAGTCTACCGCATGAGCAGCGTGGTGGGCGACTCGCGCACGGGGGAGGTGCGCCAGTTCAACTTCCTGCATCAGTTAATGCGCCTGGTGTGGGCCGGGCTGGTTCCCGCGTTGCCCGCCGACCCTGACAGCCCGGTAGACCTGATCGCCTCCGACTGGGTGGCCGACGCCCTGGTCGAACTCTTTGAGCGGCGCTTTGTGCCGGGCGAGACCCTGCACCTGTGCGCCGGGCCGGACCGCGCCTACAGCCTGGCCGAGATTCTGGACGCGACGCTGGCCGAGTTCGACCGCTGGCTGCCCCCTGGACGCCGCCGGCCGGCCGCCCCCGCCCTGGTGAGCCTGGACGAGTTTACACGGCTGGTCGAGGCGGCCGAGGCCGAAGGCCGGCAGCGGCAGGCCCAGGCGCTAGGCGCCCTCGCCACCTTTACCCCGCACCTGGCGCTGCCGAAGGCATTCGACAACCAACAGGCGCGGGCCGGCCTGGCGCAGGTGGGTGTGGCCTGGCCCCCGATTCGTGACTATTACCCGCGTGTGGTAGAATACTGCGTCAAAACCGGGTGGGGCCGCGTCGCCCTGCCCCCGGCTGCCCAGGAGACGAGCCATGCCGCCCGAAGCGCCCCCCCTCGTTGAGAGCGACGTTGAGACCACAGGTCCCATTGTCGTTGCCCGTGACGCCGACCTCCGCCGTCTGGAACGCTACTACCGCCTCGCCAAACGCCAGGCCTGGTCGGTCAAAGACCTCGCCTGGGACCAACTCCCCGTGCTACCGGAAACCCGCACCTCCGACCGCTGGCAGGGGCTGTGGCGGTCGGTGCTGTCGCAACTGGTCCAGGCCGACCACATCGCCGTCAAGGCCTCGGCGGAACTGCTGAGCCGCGCCGAACACCGCGAAGCTACCCTCTACTACACCACGATGGTCCAGGACGAGGCCCGCCACGTCGAGGCGCTCATGCGCGTGGCGGACGCCGTCGGCTCCCTCGGCCAGCGCAACCCCTATCTGGACGAGCTGGCCGATCTCCAGTACGACAGCGAGACGTTGGAGGAGAAGGTCATCTGTCTCCAGGGCTTCTTCGAAGCGATGGTCATCCCCTTCTTCTACGACATCTCCCGGGTGGCGCGCGGCAGCATCCTGGGCGAACTGTGCCAGCGCCTGGCCGTGGACGACGGCATCCACCACGGCTCCGGGCTGGCCTACGCCGATGTCCTGATGGCCGACGCCAGCCCGGCGCTGCGGCGCAAGGTCCAGGACCGCCTGCGCGAGTTCTACCCAATCTACATCGAGTTCGTCAAGTGGCGTCCGCCGGAGCGGGCGTGGCTCAGCCGGCTCATGGCCGACCGCGACGCCCAGGTCATCCAGGAGCATATCCGGTTTGCCCACCGCCTGGTCCACCGCTGGGGAATAACCCTTGACCTGTAGCGCCGAACTTGCCCCAGGGCCAAAAGTGTGCTACACTTTCGCGGTCGAAAGGGGGTGAGTGGTAGTGACGGTTGAACTGCGAACGGGTGAGAGTTTTGAGAGCTTGATGAAGCGCTTTCGCAAGGAAGTGACCAAGACCGGCGTGCTGAGCGCGTATCGCCGCCGCCAGTGGTTCGTCAGCAAGAGCGAACAGCGCCGCCGCGACCGCCAGAAGGCCGCGCGCAAGTTGCAGCGCAAGATGTGGAAGCAGACCTCGGGCCGCGAGTAGCTCGCGCTCCGCGCCATACGCCTAGTCCAACCGCTCATGGGTCATATCCATGAGCGGTTTTTTGCCGCCCCGTGAAGTGACTGTGAAGCTTTGGGGCGCAAGTGTTAAAAATCCTAACTCGCGCGGCCCTTCCTCCGTTCCTCATAGTGTTGACACCACGTATTAGGTTCGGGGGGAGGCCAACGATGAAAGCCTGGCTAACGTGCCTTGGGCTGGCCAGCCTAGCCATCCTCGTAGGAATTGGGCTGTTGGGACTGCGCATCCTGCCGAGCGCGGCCGATAGCAGCGCGAGTGGCCGTCACCTGCGCATGTTTGTGACCGGCTACACCTCGTGTGACGCCTCGATCCGCGCCGTCAAGGCGTGCGACGGCATCACCGCCAGTGGGCGGAAGGCCGCCCTCGGTACTGTGGCCTGTGGGCCGAGCTACCCCCTGGGGACGGTGTTTGAGATCGTCGGCGTCGGCCGCATGACGTGCTGGGATCGTGGCGGGGGTATCAAGGACCACATGCTGGACGTGTGGTTTCCGGATGTCCAGTCCGCCATTCGGGCCGGCATCAGCGCCAAGTGGATGGAGGTCATCGTCTACTCGTCGGCGCCTACCGACCCCCCGGCCGGTCAGGTCGCCGCCGCCCCGGCTCAGAACGAGGCGCGCGCGGGCTATGCCTCCCTCGGTGTCGCCCCGTCGCCCACCCCGACGCCCGTCCCGCCCGCGCCAACCGCGCCTCCGCCAGTCGTCGCCGCCGCCCGTCCACCCGCGCCCACCGCCGCGCCGTCTCAGCGCGCCGCCGCTCCCCCGCCCGCCAACGCCAAACCCGCCGCTCAGGCTCCGCCGGCGGCTCAAGCCCCCGCCTCGGCTCAGGCGGCTCAACCGCCGGCCGAAGCGCCGGCCGTCGAGGTAGTGAAAGTCGAGGTGGCCGAAGGGGCAGGCCTTCAGAAGCAGCCCGCCGGCCGCCTAGAGCGCGCTGCCCCCCATGTGACCACAGCCGAAAGCCCGCTGGGTGACCTCGTCGCCGACATGCTGCGCACCCAGTACGGGGCGCGGGTGGGCCTGGTCGCCAACCGCGACCTCCAGGGCGGTCTAGCGGCGGGCGTGGTGACGGTGGAGCAGGTGACGGCGGCGCTCGTCCCCGGCCGCCATCCGCTGACCCAGGACCTGCGTGGGGCGACGCTGCGAGCCGCCGTCGAGCTGTCCCTCAGCCGCCTGGATGGCTGGGAGGGCTTCCTGCATGTATCTGGCCTGCGGGTCGGCTATAACCCCGATGCGCCGGTCGGCCAGCGGCTGACGCGCTTCGAGTTCACCAACGGCGAGGCCGTCGCCGACCAGGGCTGGTATCGTGTCGCCCTCACCGACGGCGTCTACTTCGGGCCAGGCTATACCCCCATCCTCCAGGAGGGCAAGGGGCTGTTCGCCTATCAACCCCTGGAGGAGATGGCGGTCAACTGGCTGCGCCAGCGTGGCTCGGTGCGGCCGGGCGTGGACGGGCGGCTGGCCGTCGCGCGCTGACCTTCTCCCCCATGACCGCCCACCGACGCCGAGGGGGTGTCGGTGGGCGGTCCGCGTAAGTTTGCACCGGGCGGCTGACCCGGCTATACTTACGCAGATATTGTTGCGTGGAGGTGTCAGTGCTTACCTTTCTGTATATTGCTCAAATTCTCATCGCCCTGGGCGTGATCGCCCTGGTCATGCTACAGGCGCGCAGCGAAGGCGCGGGCGGCATGTTCGGGCAGGGCGACGGCATCGCCCGCACCCGGCGCGGCGTCGAGCGGACCATCTTCAACCTGACGATTGGCTTCGCGGCCCTCTTCCTCCTCATCGCCGTCATCACGGTCATCGTGCAGCGTTAAAGCAGCAGAACCCCTGTGACTCGTCTGCGTCGCTGGCCGGTCCTCATCGCGCTGGTCGGCCTGGTACTCCTGGCCCTGCTCCTCAACGGTCTGGTCTCGCGCCAGCCGTCCATTGAGGTTCCCGACTACGGTGGCGTCTACACCGAGGCTGTCGTCGGACGGCCTCGCTCGCTCTCCCCCATCTTCGTCCAAACCGATACCGAGAAGGACCTGGCCGCCCTCCTGTTCCGTGGGCTGATGCGCCCCGACGCCACGGGTGTCATCGTGCCGGACGCCGCCGCGACCTGGGACGTTTCCACCGACGGCCTGCGCTACACCTTCCACCTGCGCGATGACGTCTTCTGGAGCGACGGCGCGCGCGTCACGTCGGAAGATGTGCTGTTTACCGTTCGCTGCGTCCAGGACCCGGCCTACACCGCCAACCCGGACCTGGCGACATTCTGGCGCACGGTGGCGATGGAAGCGCCCGACGACAATACCGTCGTCTTCCACCTGAGCGAGGCGTTCGCGCCGTTCCTCGACCAGACGACGCTGGGCTTGCTGCCGGCGCATGTGCTGGGCCAGACGCCGGTGGCCGACCTGGCCGCCGCGCCGTTTAACCAGCAGCCCGTCGGCAACGGTCCTTTCAAGCTCGAAAAGTTCGAGGATATGAGCGTCACCCTCGCGCCCAACCCGTATGACGGGGGCCGACGGCCCTACCTGGCCCGCCTGACCTTCCGCTTCTACCCCGACCGCGCCCAGGCCGTCGAAGCCTACGTCCGCAAGGACGTGATGGGCGTGGGGCAGGTGGCGCCGGCCGACCTGGCGAAGGTCGCGGAAGGCGGCATCTACTCCGCGCCGCGCCCGACCTTTACCGTCGTCTACCTCAACCTGGACCGCTTTATCTTCCAGGACAAGCGGACGCGGCAGGCGCTGCTGCTGGCCCTCGACCGCCAGGCCATTATCCGCCAGGCGCTCAACGGCCAGGCGCTCGTGGCCGACAGCCCCATCCTGCCCCAGTCGTGGGCGGCGGCGGGCGACTTGCCCCGCTACCCCTATCAGCCGGACCAGGCGCGCGCCCTCCTGGACCAGGTCGGCTGGAAGGACACGGACGGCGATGGCGTACGGGAGTTGGGCGGGCAGCCGTTCGACTTTACGCTGGTGACGACGGACGAGCCGGCCCGTGTGGCCGTCGCGCAGTTGGTGGCCCAGCAGTGGGCCGCCGTCGGTGTGCGGGCGCGGCTCCAGACGACCAGCGGCCGCGCCATTGAGAGCGTCTACTTCGACACCCGCCTGTTCGACGCCGCGCTGTTCGGCTGGAGCACTAGCGACTCCGATCCCGACCCCTACCCCTTCTGGCACTCTACCCAGGTCAGCGAGGGCCGCAATATTGGCGGCTGGGCCAACCTCGACGCCGACAGCCGGCTGGAGCAGGCGCGGCAGACGCCGGACCCGGCGGCGCGCGCCCAACTCTACCGCGAGTTCCAGAGCATCTTCGCGGAGGAAGTGCCGGCCCTGCTGCTGTACCACGGCGTCTACCACTATGCCGTGGACCCCCAGGTCCACAACGTCCAGGTCGGCCAGGTGCTGCTAGACCCCAGCGGCCGCTTCCAGACGGTTCAGCAGTGGTACCTGCGGACGCGGACGGTGCGGCGCGGCTTGCTCGGCTCGTAACCCCCCGCCCATTTCACCGTCAGGGTTCTTCTCAAGGTCGTGGACCGCCCCGAACCCCTCCCCCGTCCCCTCCCCTAGAAAGGGAGGGGTCACCTGGCTCTGACTGCCTCCCCCTTCCTTGACAGGGAAGGGGGCCGGGGGGTTAGGTTGAGGGCGAGTACGACTTTGACACACCCCTGTTTCACCTTCCCTACTCATTGACAGTCCCCCTGGCAAGTGATATAATCTAACCAGGACCAAGCAGGGATTAATAGGAGCCGCTATCTTGCCCATGCCCTCTCTTCACCTATCGTCGTCGGCCCGCCAGGCTGTGGTCGTCGCCATCCTGGTCATCGTGTCGTCGTTTGGCGTGGGGGTCGTCCGCCTCGCCTGGATGGACTTCAACCTGCGCGCCCTGGCCGCCGAGGAGCAGGCCCGGGTGGACGGCCTGAAGCAGGAGATCAGCCAGACCGAGAAGGACATTACGCGGGCGAAGACCGACGACTATGTGAAAGACTGGGCGCGGCAGATCGCCAAGCAGACGATGGCGGGTGAGATACCCGTGGTCCTGGTGGCGCCGTCGGCGGGGACAACCGCCGGTCCCGCCGCCCCCTCATCCGCCGCCCCCGCCGCGCCGGCTCCCCCACCGACGGGTGTTCCCCGCTGGCGGGTGCTGCTCGACCAGCTATTCGGCCAACGCTAAGCCGGCGACGGCAAACGCAAAAGAAAAAGCGGAGTGTGGTATGCCACACTCCGCTTTGTGATGTACGGGCAATAGTAGGGGCGCGGTTCCCGCGCCCTGGCTGGTCACACCGTATACGTCGGGCGGGGAAACCCCGCCCCTACAGGTTGGTCATTTCAAGCCCAGTCCAAAGGATGCACAACGCCCGGATCGCCTCACGGCATCCAGGTGAACTCGTAGACCGGGCTGGTGGGGCTGATGGCCGGCCCGCTCAGCTTCCCGTCCGGCGTGCGGTCCGTCGCGCGGCGGACGGTCACATCCCAGGTGTAGACCATGGGCGTCGTCGTCTTGTCCGTCGGCAGCAGGCTCTCCGGCAAGCGCCAGCCGGTCGCCTTGACCCAGGCCTCTTCGCTCACCGGCTTGCCGTCGCGGGTCGTGCTGACGCGCACGACGTAGTACTCGTCGGCGGCCAGGACACCCACCGAGGTCCAGTTGAGCAGCGTCGGCGCCTTGCCCTGGAGCGTCTGCCGGTCGGGCACACCCAGCAGCGTCGGCGCCGGGTAGCGCGACAGGGCGATGGGCGTACCGGGAACTGCTGCCTGCAGCGCGGCGCTGGCGGCCGTCGCCTCCGCGATCTGGCGGGTGGCGGTGGGGACCGAGGTGTTGGTCGGCGTAGGCGTGTTGGTGGGGGCGGGCGTGTCGGTGGGCGCCGCGGTCGCCGTAGCCGAGGGCGCTTCCGTGGGCGGCGGCGGGGTATCGGTCGGCGGGCGGGGGGTGGCCGTCACGCCCGGATCCACCAGCAATTCATCCCCGATACCGAGGAACTGGTTGACCGACTTGAAGCCATTGAGGGCCACCAGGTAGTCCACTGTCTTGCCGTAGCGGTTGGCGATGGTCCACAGCGAGTCGCCGGCGCGCACGGTGTGCGTGATGCGGCCAATGGGGTCGTTGTTGACCGGCTCGGCGGGCGGCGGCGCCTGGACCGCCGGCGCGGCCGTCGCCTGGGCGGGGGGCGCAGGTGCGGCGGCCTGGGCATCACCCGTCGGGATTTTGAGCGTCTGGCCTGGCAGAATCAGGACATTGACGTTGTTCATCGCGTTGGCGTCGAGCAACTGCTCCAGCGTGATGCTATGCTGAATGGCAATCGCCAGCAGGGTGTCGCCGGGGCGGATGATGTAGGTTGTCTCGGGGCTGGGCGGTGGGCCGCCCGTCTGGGGGAGGGGGGTCGGGGTCGCCGAGCCAACCTCGCGCGTCGGGGCCTGGGTGACGGGGGGTGGCGGGGTACGCGTCGGCGGGACCGTGGTGACGGTCAGCGTCGGGAAGGTGGTGGCGGTGCCGCCGAGGGCCAACTGGCCCAGGCTGGCGGGCGTATTGACCGGCGCGCTGTCCAGGCTGGACGGCAAGAGCGCCAGCGCATCGCCGCGACCGCGCAGCGTCATCACCGCCGCAATCACCACGCCGACGAGAACGACGCCACCGGCCAGTTCGAGCAGCCGCACCCAACCCGGCGGGCCGGCCGGGCGTAGGGGCGCGAAGCACATATCACAGACGGTGGCGTTGGGGGGGACGGTAGCGCCACACGTCTGACAGCGTCGCCGGGACTGGGCGACGCGGCGGTGGCACTGGGAACACGTTTTATCAGAGCGCCGTAGGGTGGCGCCGCAATGTGGGCAAATCATAAGCTGGCTGTCGTCGTTGGGCCAGGGGTCGCGCCGTGGGAATGAATGATGTCAACAATGGGCAGCGTCACCCAGCCAGGGAGTAAGAGTTGCTACGAGTGATGCGCAGGAACAGCTGACTTCTAAAGGTCCTGTGTCGCCCCTAACCGCTCAAACGGTCCAATAACGACGGTGAGCCACGTCTCCTCAAAAGTATGGTCCAACACACAGACACATAAAAGGGGAAAGCAGCATGAACTGACCGCTTCCCCCTTCATCAGCGTGGGTATTCTAGCAGAGAACCGGGCCGGTGGCAAATTTCGGCCCAGTTGGGCCGGGCTAGCCTTGCTTGCCGAGCTTGGCCTTGAGCGCGGCCAGCTCGTCTTCGACGGCCGGGTCCTGCAACGCCTCGAACTCGTTGTCGGCGGCCGAGCGCGCCTCGGCCATCTCGGCGGTGGCGCTGGCGCGGGCCTCTTTCTCGCGGATGCGCTGCTCGAAGCGGCCAAACTCGCCGCTGTAGTCCGGGATGTCCCGAATCTGGGTCGCCGTGCGCGCCATCTGCTCGCGCGCCTTGGCCGCCCGCGACCGCGCCAGGAGGGTCTCCTTGTTGCGCTTGGCATCTTCGTACTTGGACTCGAGCTGAGTCAGTTCGTTGCGCAGCCGGTTGACGAGGGCCTGCTGGTCGGTCAACTGGCCCTGCAGGACTTCCATCTGGGTGTTGTAGTCGGTCTTGCGCTTGAGGGCCTCGCGCGCCAGGTCGTCGCGGTTCTGGGTCACGGCCAGCTCGGCCTTGCGCTGCCACTCGTTGCGGAAGTCGGTCACGCGCTTGAGGTCGCCTTCCAGCATCTTCTGCTGGGCCAGCATGTCACGCACCTGGTTGCGCGCGTCGCCAATCGCGCTCTCCATATCCCGAATGATCTGGTTCAGCATCTTCTCGGGGTCTTCGGCTGAATCCAGCAGGTCGTTGATGTTGGCCCGCACAATCATGCTGATCCGCTCAAAAATGCCAGGCATAGGGTCTGCTCCTTTGTTGTGGTGTCGGAGTGTCGCTGCTCAGGGAAACGTTCCGTGTAGATTATACCCCTGTTTGGGCGGTGAGGCAATGGGCTGCTCCACGTTTGATTCTACGCAGGAGGGGGCGCTAGAGTTGCGCTGGAGGGCGGCCTGTTCGCCCGGTCCCCTGGGTCGTGCTATAATTCGGGACTATCGTACAGCCGTGGTTACAGGGAGGTGGGGGTGAGTCCGACGTGGAGTGACGCGACGAAGCGCTGGGTGGTGACGGCGGGGGCCGTGCTGCTCATCGGCCTGCTCTACTTTGTGCGCAACCAGATACCCCTGGTGGCGATGGCCGTCATCCTGGCCTTCCTGCTCAACCCCGTGGTGGACTTCCTCACCTACCAGGGGCGGCTGCCGCGTCGTCTCTCAGCCGCCCTGGTCTACCTGGCGCTGGTCAGCCTGATTATCCTCCCGTTTTTCTTTGTGCCCAACCTGGTCGGCCGCCTCGCCTCGCTCATCCCCGACGCGGCGACCATCCGCGCGCTGGTGGTTGACCTGATCAACCGCCTCAGCAGCATTGAGACCTTGCAGATCGGGCCGAACCTGGCGGCGGCTCTCCAGGCGCCGCTGGACCGCTTCGGGGAAGTGTTGCGCTCGGCCAGCGGGGCCGGCCTCAGCTTCCTGGGCCGGCTGACGGCCGGCCTGGCGTCGCGCCTGATTGACCTGGTCTTCATCCTGGTCGCCTCGCTCTACCTGGTGATTGATGCGCCGCGCATCTTTGGCTACCTGGCGTCGCTGGTGCCGCCGGGCTATGAACACGACGCCGAGAACCTGGGCCGCGAGATTAACCAGGTCTGGGCGGGCTTCTTCCGAGGTCAGTTGGTGCTGTGTCTGGCGATTGGGATTGTGACCGGGCTGGCGATGTGGCTGCTAGGGGTGCGCTATGCGGTCTGGCTGGGCATCCTGGCCGGCATCCTGGAGATTGTGCCCAACCTTGGCCCGGTCCTGGCCTCGATTCCGGCCATCCTGCTGGCCCTGTTCCAGGGGTCCACCCGCTTTGACATCAACTATATCTGGTTCGCGGTACTGGTCGCCCTGACCCACGTGCTGATTCAGCAGGTTGAGAACCACTACTTCGTCCCGCGCATCATCGGCGGCAGCGTCAACCTGCACCCGGTGGTAACGATTGTGGGCGTGCTGGTGGGCGCGAACCTGGTGGGCATTCTGGTCATCTTCCTGGCCGCGCCCACCATCGCGACGATTCGCGTCGTGGCCCGCTATGTTCACAACAAGGTGATGGACCGCGACCCCTTCCCCCACGTGGAGCCGCCCCCGCTCGCCGCCCCCGACCCTCAGCCGCTCGCGGCCGTCCCGCGCGGCTCAAGCGGGCCGCGCCCCGCTCCGCCCGCCTCCGACAGCGGCCTGTAAACGCCTTTACTCACCCTCCATGACTGCGAGAAACACGACAGGTCGCAAAACCTGGATGCCACGAAACGCACCTAGCGCATTCAGATGACTGTCACCACTCACAATATATGCAGCACTGGAAGCGGCAGCGCATTCGAGGAACTTGTTGTCGTCTGGGTCGTCCGCCACAATCGTTAACGCCTCTGTCGGCTCAACTAACAGGGCTACCTGTCGCAACCGGCTAAGGAACTGGGCTAGCTCGTTATCGGTTAAGCCGTGTCGGTTACGCACACGTGGATAGTTTAGGACACGTTGGTACTCGGCCAGGATAGCCTCAGAGACCGCCAATTCGAAGACGCCTCTTTCAAGCAGGGCCAGAATTCGACCAGGTGGCCCCACAGATGAGAAAAGCGCGCTCGTAATGATATCGGTATCAAGGACGACTCTCATGTTGAGCGTCCGGCTGCCCTGACAGCCTGTACAGCTTCCTCGGCTAGCTCATCTGCCTCGTTGGGCGATAAGTTGACGCGCGCCTGAATCTGACGCACCTGTTCAAAAAAGGCCGTCCGCTCCCGTTTCCACTGTTCGTACACCTCCAGCGGCACCACGGCCGCTACCGGCTCACCATGCTTCTCGACCACATAGGCGTCGCCCTTGGCGATCACTTGTTGGAGGATCTTGCCGAATTGCCGACGCGCCTCAAAGGCGCTCACGGTCTTTTCCACGTCGCCTCCTCTGCCACTGGTACATGCTGGCGCCAGTCCTTGTTGGCTGCTAATTGCGCAATCTACGCTAACTGCTAAGTATAACTATAGTTTTCTCGAGGGTCAAAAGCCGTGGTGAAATCAGTCGTTACCCCCCTTGACAAGCGCGCCCGCTCGTGGTATTATTCCTAAAAGGTTTTACTAAATCCGTTTAGAACTTCCCCACAGGCGAGGCGGGTGGCTGATGATGAAGCGCGCGACGATTAGCGATGTCGCCAAACGAGTCGGCGTCTCCCCGACGGCGGTCTCCTTCGCCTTCAACAACCCGTCGCAGCTCAACGCGGCCACCGTCGAGCTGATTTTCGCGGCGGCCCGTGAGTTGGGCTACGCGCCCAACCCCCACGCCCGCGCCCTGCTCTCGCGGCGCACGGGCGTCCTCGGTGTGCTGGTGCCCCAGTCGCTGTTCGCTATCTACGCCAACCCCTTCTTCGCCACCTTTCTCCAGGGCATTGGCAGCCTGTGCGATGACCAGGCGCTCGGCCTGCTGACGGTCTCGCCCCTGGAAGGCTCGCTGACCAGCGCCATCACCCGCGCGCCGGTGGACGGCTTTATCATCGTCGGTCTCAACGAGAGCCACGACGAGGTCGCCCCGCTGCTCAAGCGGGGCGTGCCGTTTGTCATTGTGGACGGCGACGCCCAGACCACGACCTCGGTCAATGTGGACGACGAAGGCGGGGCCTACGCCGCCGCCCGCCACGTCCTGGCCCACGGCCACCGCCACCTGGCCTGTCTGACCTTTGAGCCTATCCCCGACCTGACCACTCACCGACCCAGTGTGGGCGCCAACCGCTTGCTGGGGTACCGCCGCGCCGTGCGCGAGGCGGGCCTGGCGTGGGAAGCGCAACTCGTCACGCCCTCCATCAGCGGCGTGGAGGACGGCGAGCGCTGCTTCCAGGCGCTGTGGGAGCAGGGCCACCGGCCCACGGCGGTGCTGTGCATGAGCGACGCCGTGGCGATGGGCACCGTGCGGGCCGCGCTTCAGTTGGGGCTGCGGGTACCCGACGACCTCGAAGTGGTGGGCTTCGACGACATCCCGGCCGCCAGCCTGATCACGCCGCCCCTGTCCACGGTCCACCAGCCCATCTTCGAGAAGGGCCGTACCGCCGCCGAACTCCTGGTGGCGCGGCTGGAAGGCGAGACGCCGGCGGAAACGGTCGTCCTGCCAACCGAGTTGGTCTTGCGGGGAACGACCCGCTAAAGGCTATTGGAACCGTTTCCAATGGCCTCTTGACAAACGCCTGGATTTGCTCTATAGTTAAAATGTCCCCTCGTGATT